>JADFIX010000414.1 GCA_022566435.1 Planctomycetota bacterium | reverse complement strand
ATTTTCACTTCGCGGTAGATCGGCACCCAGTATCCGACCCACCCCAAGATGGCAAAGGCAATGGCCGCCGCCGCAAGGCCGGTCACGATGGTCCGACGAATCACGATAGGTCTATCCTTGCATCGAATGTGAACAATCGTCGAATTACGATGAATTCCCCCTTTATCCGGGATGCGCCAAACAAACATGTCGCGGCCCGGACGGTCCCCTTGAGATTATAGCAGAATTTCTCGTGGGGTTCAGGTCATGCCGGCAACGGCCCTAGCGCTCTGACACTCGTGATTTGATGGGTGGCATGGGCAAGCGAAAGCTTGCCCGTGTCGGCGATCGGATGAGCACGGGCAATCGAGTTTGCTCATGCCACTCAACACAACCCATCGTTTGAACTGTGCCGAAACACCAACGTCGTGGGTCTCCCCGCAAGCGAGGCACCAAAGAATTCGCGGAATACCCAAGCTGTTGTCGCGTTACCTGCGGCGGCGTTGTCCCCTTTCGCCAAGCTTCGTTGGGCTTGGGGGCCACGATCCCTGTTCGGCTTTGTTCGCGCAACAACCGGCGATTCGCTTCGACAACTGCGGTGTAACGGCGGACAACCAGGCAGGAAAGGAACAAGACGATGACGATCTCCGCGAGACTAGCCAAAACCATCAGACGCCACTCGCAGCGTCGGAGTCAGCACCGTGAGGGACTGGGTGTCAGCGAGTTATTCCTGGCACCCGAAGAAGAAGCGGTGATCATCCTGGCGGCCACCGACATTCGCCTGAAGTACTACCTACTTGGTTTTTCATTCATACCACCGCAATAAAGGCGGCCTGATCAAGCGGCGTTTGACCGACTAGAAAGTCGGTTCCACAGGATTTTTCAACGGCCCGTTAGACTTCAATCTTGTCAAAATGCTTGGCGCCGATGCGCATGGCGAAGACTCCGCCGCCTACGCCTATCGCCACCGCCGCAAGGCAAACCAGGAGCGTCAATATATCCGGCACGTCGCCGATACGAAGGTCGCGGGATCGTAGCGTGGCATAACCCATCGCGACCAGCACGAGCGACACGAGGGCTAGGGATGCCAGCAGATTAATCGTGCCGCCGAACCCGTTGGCGATGCGGGCAATCTTGGGCTCGTGAAACATGGGAACACGGGCGCCGATACCCACGGCGCAGCCACAAAGCGCCACGCAGATCGAAATCGTGACCATCAAATGGATAACCGTCCACACGAGATCGAGTTCGAGCATGATGGCCGCGACGATCATGGCCCCGACGGCTCCGAACAACGTTACGGTCATCGCGAATGCGAATTTGGCCAGCAGAATCTCTGACAGCCTTGCGGGTAGCAGGCCGATCACCCAGAGTTTCTGTCCTTCCAGCGACACCAACGGGAACACGAACCTGCACGTAAAGGTCGCCAGAATGAGACTCAGCGTGCACAAATTGAGGAACGGGATCACCAACGACCAGCCGCCGCTATCACCGAGTTGCGTGCGCAGCGATGGCATGTTCGCTAGGTATAAACCCAACAGCGCGAACAGGATGAGCAACTGGCTCCATTGCATCGGATCACGAAGAAACGTTCTGAGATCCTTTGCGGCGACGAGGCGTAAAGGAAGCGGGAGGTATGCGAAGATCAGACCGGCGGCTCCGCCCGATGCCGGGGCGGCCGAGCGCTTTCCGGTGCCACGCCCGGTCGCCGCTCGATTGAGCGCGACATCGAACCAACGTGACACAATCATGACCGCGAGCCAGCTCAAAAAGAGCGCGTTGGCGGCGGTGACGCCCAAGTACAAGAGGGCCTCGGAAAAGTTGCCGTTGAGCGCATGATCGATTCCCGTGGCGACCCAGTTGTTCGGCAAGAGCGCCGCCTCGATAATGCTCATGCGCGAATAGAACGATCGCAGCCATGCCTCGGTCTCGGCACCGCCGAAACGCAACGATTGTAGTCCCCAAAGCAGCAAGAAGGCGATCACTAAACCGCAGGCCGCCGCCCCTGTCCGAGCGATACGACGCGGAAAAAACCTCGCCGCCGCCCATGCGAGGAAAAGACCCAACGCGCCGGGAATGGGTATAAACGCCAAGAAAAACGCGAGAAACAGGATGTAGAACACGCTATCTTCCGCCATGTCCGCCATCGCCAACATCAGCGGAATGCCCAGCAGGATGAGCGACCAACTCGCTAGCAACAGACTCTCGAAGTACTTGAGCGTGACAAAGTCTTTGGGGGGTACCGGCGATGAGAGCAGGTAGGCCGACTCGTCCTTCCCGAACAGCGAACCATATGCGATGATGGCGTTGGAAAAGGTGAGCAGCATGAGCATGACCACGAAGAAGAAGTTGAACACCAGGGGGATGGCCACCGTCGCCTGCAACGGCGTTCGCCGGAGCTGTTGGAACGTCAGATGAAACAGCAGATACAGTCCCAACCAGACGACCAGCATCAAGGCACTCGTCGCCATGACCCGAAGCGGTCCCTGGTCGATCGTCTGGTGGATGCGATTTCTTAGCGATCGCATCTTGGTGCGGAAGAGCAGCCCGAGAAGCGGGCGGCCGACATGGGGGGCGACGCGCTTAGCCATCGCTCTCCTCGGTCAGTTGCAGGAAAATCTCTTCGAGCGACTGCTCATGGCGGGCCAGGGCTCTCAGCTCGCTCAGCGTACCGATGGCGATCAATTTGCCGTGGTGGATGATGCCGATGCGGTCGGCCACCGCCTCGGCGATATCGAGCGTGTGGGTGCTCATGAAGATCGTTCGTCCCCGTTGGGTGTGTTCGACGAAGAGGTCCTTGACCGCACGAATGGTTCGCGGATCCAGCCCGACCATCGGTTCGTCGATCACCAGCACCGTGGGATCGTGCAGCAGCGCCGCAGCGAGTACGACCTTCTGCTTCATTCCGTGGCTGTAGCTTTCCGTGAGATGGTCCAAAAAGTCGCCGATCGCAAGTCGGGCGATGAGACCTTCCAGCACCTCGTCGCGACGGCGGTTTTCGATCCCGTAGAGTTCCGCCACGAAATAGAGAAACTCGCGCCCGGTCAGCTTCTCGTAGAGAAATGGCTGATCCGGTACGTAGGCCAATTTCGCCTTGGCGGCGACTCCGTTGGAACCGATGTGGTGTCCGCAGACTTGGATGTCGCCGCGGTCCGGGCGTAACAACCCGGTGATCAGCTTGATGGTGGTCGTTTTGCCCGCACCGTTGGGCCCGAGAAACGCGAAGAGTTCACCGGAACGGACCGACAGGGAGAGGTCATCGACGGCGACGGTTCGTCCGTAGCACTTCGTGATGCCCAACAGGGTGACGGCGGAATCTTCTAGCACGTTCATTGAATTCCTTGCTTGGCGTGTGCGTGAAGGGACTCTTTTTTTGCGCGACTACGAGCGTCGGCATCATAAGCCGTCTCTCGCACCATTCGTAGTTTCCCGACGAGCGGCAGGGTCAGTTCCTGGACCAGCACCGCTCCATGCTGGTCCACCCAGGCTTTGGCGTTCTGGGATTCCACGACCAGGCAATCCGTGGACCCCTGCGGCGTGACTACCGTGTCCCGACCGGTCACTTCAATGAGCGTCGGGATAAACTTGTCGCCGATTCCCAGCAATGCCGCGATGGGATTGAACACTTGCATGCGCCAGCGATCACCGACCTTCATGTCGACCAGTTGCCCGAAAGGGCTCAGTCCACCGGAAATGAACCCGCCATCGGCCAATGGGATCTTGAACGCTTTTTCGATAGGACCGCTCTGAAACGTGAACGAGAAATTCTTGTGGAATCGCTCGCCGTGCAGCCGAACGGAGCCTTTACGGCTCTCGACCTCGACATCGATTTCATCCAGGACGCCATCGGCGGTGAAGACTGAATTCACCTCCATCCGCAGCGGTGCGACGTCGAGCGGAAAACGATCGATCCAGATCAGGTCGTGGCGTTGCAGCGAATCCCGATCGATATCATAAGCCGTCCAGATCGTACCCAATCTGCCGTCCTCGCCATGGATGGCGAATTGCACTTGGGCACCTTGCTGTCGCAGCCAATCCGTGACCTTCAGCGGTGGTGGATCCTGGGCACTCAAGCCGGGCCACATGTCGTTCACGACCAACCAGCTCATGGCGGTCAGCCATAGCGGAATGATCAAACAGCCTGTCGCCCGGGTGAACACGTCGATATCCCCGTTACATGGAAGAGCCCGCACCTGACTGCAAACTTTCCCATGCGAGCGAACGATTGTAGGGTAGACCTGATCGGACGGTCAAACCCGAAGACAAGAATCGACCGGGACGGAGGTTGGTACCGATTCGTGCGTGCCAAAAAGCGGAAATCAAAGGCGATACGGCTGCTTCGCGTCATACTGATGGTGCTCCTTGTGGGCGGCACCGGCGGTTTCGTGACGTTGTGGCTGATCTTTCAACATAAGCCGGATTGGTACAGGCCGCCGACGGTCAACGAACGGATGCTCCGCGAAACGCGAACCGAAGTGGCCGAAATCGTCGAAGGGATCAGCCAACGGATCGTTCGCGGCGAGACGTTCGATTTGTCGTTCACGGACGAGATCGTCAATCAATGGCTGGCGGCGCTGCCCCACGTTTGGCCGGGCGCTCGACGAGACGTGCCCCCCGAATTGCGCGACTTGGTCATCCGTTTCGACGCGAATCGGATTCGGATTGCATCACTCTATGTCAAGGACGGCTGGCGCGCGGTCCTTACGCTGGCGGTCAAGGTCGCGATTTCCACGGACGGTCGCCGGATTTCGCTCGAGCTCATAGAGGCGCACGGCGGGTCGCTACCCGTTCCTCATTCCGTGCTGGCGCATATGCTCGACGGTATGGCGATCGGCGGCGGCGTGGCGGCGACTCGCGGCGGCGGAAAGTCCACGCGGCACCACGTGACGGACTTGCTGAACGGCGTAGAGTTG
>JADFIX010000413.1 GCA_022566435.1 Planctomycetota bacterium | reverse complement strand
CCTATGGCGATTTCGATGCGTTCAAGGATGCCGCCGGCCAGCGCCGCGCCCAGCTGGCCTTTGCCGGCCTGGCCGGCCTCGGCCGCTTCGAGAGCAGCGACGCGCGCCGCGGCGCCCAGGCGCTCGAGGTGCAGATCGGCGCGCAGAACGCCTGGACCCGCGCGATCGACGCCGCCGGCCGGCGCGGCGATTCGGCGATGGTGGCGCTGCTCGCCGCGGTCGGCATGCAGTCGCGCGTCTGGGACAATGTGACTCCCGAGGCGCTGTTCCACATCGTTGCGGCGATGCGCGCCGCGGGGATGGCCAGCTATGCGCGGATGATCGCCGTGGAGGCGGTCACGCGATCGGCTTGAGCGTCTCGCGAAAAAGGAAATAAGGCGGAGTGATTAGGTTGGCTTTAAGCGAGTGCAGCGAGCTCCTCGTCCGGCGTCTCATGCCCCATGCATAGGCCGCGCATTCGATCGAAGATCGGCTCTCCCTGCTTCCGCATAAACGCTGGCCCATCGGTCGTGTAATCGCTTGCACTTCGCTCCGCGACGCGCCGTACCAACACCATATTTGAGGCGTAAAAGAAAAGCTGCGTCACAATTTGCGTGATTTGTACAGTGTCCGTTTCATTTACGGATTGGTACTTAACGTCTTGTCCGTCGGGGTGCACGAACTCAATGGCTATAGGAACATCATGATCGTCCACGTCGATGTACATCCGTAAGCCATCTTGGCGTATGAACTCTAGCGTTTCCGCCACCTCGACGCCCTGGCGGAACTCCACATCTGACTGGACTATTCCCCCGTTCGCTTTGGTTAGCGTCGCATTTTCGGGATTCATGTCAAACATAATTTTCCGCCCAAGATGCGTGCAGCACCCGATATTTTCGCTCATTTACAATTGAATACTGCACTTTCAACGCTCTTTTGTCGTCGACCATCCCTAAGCACACAACGTTCGTCGGTCCCGTTTTTTCTTTATGGACAACCGAACCGATCGCGCGTCTAACCTGATCTCTGGAAATCCGTCGTCGTGCAAATGTCTTTGTGACGCTATCCGGAAATTCCAGTTCCAATTCGGAATCATCCGTGGTTCCCTTTGTTCTTGGGGTATCTGAACCCACTGGTCGTTCGGTCATCCCTAAACTCTACCAGTCCACCGTTTATCGGCTGATTAGCGGTAATCGTCACCAATCAAATTGACGATGCGCCA
This sequence comes from Planctomycetota bacterium, assembly GCA_022566435.1. GTDB lineage: Bacteria > Planctomycetota > Phycisphaerae > UBA1845 > UBA1845 > JADFIX01. The sequence continues at coordinate 3,694 of JADFIX010000413.1, read as the reverse complement.
GATTCTCAACCAAAACTCCTGTTCGTATTGATGCACTTGAGGCGGGTTGTACTGGATATGCGCCCCACGTGCAAATCGAACAGGGCACTTCAATCTTCTGCTTCTTTCCCCGTCTCAGCCACGGTTATCGGACAACTTATCATCCGAATCGCCCAGAAAGCCACCTAAAGTATACCAAGCGAAACGTGCGTTGACAAGCCTCTTGTCCACCAATGTACAACAATGCACGCACGACGACAAACGGTTCACGTCACTTGCCCCATAATCGAACACTCCTGCCGCTATTGTTGGTCCGGGGCGTCGTCGTTTTGCATCGGGTTCTCTTGTTTTTCGCCCCCGTCATCTTCGGCAAGCTGCTCGCCGGTCGCACGCTCGACGGCGTCGAGCGCGGATTGGATCGGGTCTTCGGGCGGCGGTTTTGATTTCGGCTCCTCTTTGGCCATGCTTATATTATAACACCGATGTCGATCGCTTGTCACGATTCAAACTTTACCAGTACCGCGTCGCGGACACACCCTACGAGAGCACCCCCCTGTATCCCCCCTTGGAAAAAGGGGGGAGGAGAATGGGGGCGGCGGTCGGTGTCAACCGCCGCCCCGCGGTTGCCTACTTATGCATCATCGGAGTGGGAACGTCCCTACGCCCCTCGGGGCGGCGATATCGCCCCGCCCAAACTGTCACGCGGCCGAACAATACCCTCGCGGCGAATTCGAGTTGTTCCGGACCCCGATCAGGTCAGAACGGCGTCGATCTCATCAAGGGAATGTAGGACGTTCTGAGGGGCGCCGCCGTCCGGTGCCGCGGTATCGCGATACACGCCGTCCGAGCGCACGATTCGGATCGTCATCCAACCGAGTGCATTGGGAGCGACGAAGTCCTTCGTCGCGTTGTCGGCGACGTAGACGCACGACGACAGCTCGACCGCCAGCCGCTCGGCGATCCATTCAAAGGCTCGCGGATGAGGCTTACCAAGACCCGGTCCGAATTCGTCCGTCAATACAACGGCGTCCACTCTTGTTCGAAGGTCCAAGGCCGCGACCTTCGACTCCTGCATGACGGCTGCACCGTCGGTGATGATCCCCAGCTTGAAACGTGTCTTCAAACGGGTGAGCGCCGCGTCTCCATCGGCGTAGAGTGAAATCGTCGGTGGATGGCCCCGGTAGAGGTCGATCATCGCCTGCACGGCTTCGCGGTCGGCCGGCTGCCCTCGACGCTCGAGAAGGGCGTTGAAGGCCAAGCGGCGATCTTGGGTCGGCGACGGTCTCGTCCGGGTCGCCGAGTTTCGTGCGAAACGCGTCCGCCACCGCCCGGTAGCCGCTAAAGACATATGACTGCTCGGGGTAGAGCGTGTCGTCCAGGTCGAAGATCACCGCACGAATGCCGGCCATGGTGAACTATTTCAACTTTGATGCACGGGGCACGAAAACGGAATCGTCATAGCGCAACATGGCGATATTGTTACGGAATCCGTTCGGATTGATCCGCGGTTTTTGCCCGAGAAGCTCCATCAGGGTCCACTTGGGGAAATCGGCACCGGCGTGGATGGCCAGGGGAACGCCGCCGCCGAATCGTGGGTTGATCTCAATGGTTCGGATGCGCCCCCGCGGCGTCACGATACACTGTACGGTTATTACGCCGCGACAGTCTCCAAGCACCTGGGCGACGCGCTTGCCGACCGCCATGATGGCGGAATCCTTGACGATCAAGGCTTTGCTGACCTCGCCGGTGCGAACCTCGATTCGCTTTCGCGGCACGGCACAGCGCGGGCGGCCATCGAGCCCGGTGTAGACGTCCAGCGTATGCTCGGTGCCGTCGACGAATTCCTGAACGATGGCATCCTTGACTCGCCGCCCGAAGGTACGAAGTTCCTCGTAGTTTCGAACCACATAGTTGCCCATCGCCGCGCTTCCCGCCCGTGGTTTGAGAAAGAGCGGGTACTTGTGGTTTTTCTTCTTGAGTGCCAGCGGCCAAGTCCACGTCGCGGGGGTGTCGATGCCCGCTTTCGTCAGTGTTTCGAAGGTCAAGACTTTATCGCGGCAAATGGTGACGACGCCGGGCGAGGAAATCAGGGCCAGGCATCCGGCGTCGGCCAGCGCGGGCGCGGCGTCAGCGATCAGGGACAATTCCGTATCGATCAAGGGAATCAGCAGATCGATTCGCGCTTTTCGGACGATCTCGATCAACTCGCGAATGTACCGTCCCGACGAGATCGGGGCGACTTGATGACCCTTATCAACGCAATGCATGGCGGGCGACAGCCACGAGGCGTCCGCACCGTGTATCTCCACGCCGACGCCCAAGTCTTCTCCCGCCCGCCGAAATGCCCGCAGAAGTTCCACCCGGCGACCGACACAAGTGAACAAAAGCCGCAATTGGCGGCGTTTGGATCGGGCGACGCGGGTTGGATTGCGCGATGACGACATTAAAAGCTTCTAAAAGTCCCTTAGCCATCAGCCGCAACCGTACGGCCCGCCAACATCGAGGGGCGACTATATCGTACCTGAGCGACGGCATCCACTGAACAAGACTGGTATCGACGGCGGTTTGCGGTAATCTGGTGCGGTTTCCGGAAAGTAAATTCCGCAACTTCGTGGAAACCGGCACTCGAATGCAATGAAGGCGTCTTTGATCAGTATCGGCCAGGAGTTGGTCAACGGTCAGTGTGTCGACACGAACGCCGTCTGGCTCTCTGACCGGCTTACCACTTTCGGTATTCGCGTGGCCAGGCACGTCACGGTCGGCGATGAACGGACGGATATCCGATCGGCCATCGAGGCGTGCATGGCTTCCAGCGATCTGGTAATTGCCACCGGTGGTCTAGGGCCGACGGGCGACGATCTCACGCGCTACGCCCTTTCTGACGCCATCGGGCAGCCTCTCGAAGAAAATGCCGGCGCCATGGGTCAGCTACGGGCGATGTTCGATCGTTTGCAGCGGCCATTTCACGACGCCAACAAGGTTCAGGCGATGATACCCCGTGGTTGTCGAGTGATCCCTAATTCTCGGGGCACGGCACCGGGCATAGTATTTGAAGATGGTGTCACGCGACTCTTCGTCCTGCCCGGCGTACCGGCTGAAATGAAGACCATGTTTGAAGAGTCGGTCGCCGGACTTCTGAAAACAGAGGTCGAAGGCGCGCAAACGGTCGTGAAACGTTTGTTGTGCTTTGGCATTAGTGAAGCCCGACTGGGAAGCTTGTTGGGTGACCTGATGGCACGCGACCGCAACCCTCTGGTTGGAACGACGGCTTCGGAGGGAGTGATCAGCGTACGCATCGAGGCGACCAGCGACAGCAATGAGTCGGCGGATCTAATGGCGGAGGATGTGGCAGACATCCGCCGGCGGCTCGGTCGGGCGGTTTTTGGAGAGGGGGAGACGACGTTGGCGGAGGCGGTCGCCGGAATGCTGACCGCTATGGGAAAAACGGTCGCGACGGCGGAGTCTTGCACCGGGGGGTTGCTTGCCAAAATGTTAACGGACGTCCCTGGGAGCAGCGACTATTTCCTCCGGGGCTACGTGACCTATTCAAATGAGTCGAAAAGAGACCTTTTGTCCGTACGTGAGGAAACGTTGGCCGCCGACGGGGTGGTGAGTGAGTCGGTGGCGCGCTCGATGGCGGTCGGTTGCCGGGATGCGTCGGGCAGCGATTTCTCCCTGGCAGTGACCGGCATCGCGGGCCCTTCCGGCGGAGATA
>JADFIX010000412.1 GCA_022566435.1 Planctomycetota bacterium | reverse complement strand
CATAGGTCGAAAACAAGGCCCCAAAGAGCATGACTTCCGACGCGAGGAACAGCCAGATACCGAGCTTGCCGTTGTTTAGTCCGGTGACGGGATGCGCCTTGACGGCATGTGGTATTGCCATTGACACAGATTAGGACTCCGTACCGGCGGCGTGCTGCGGAGAAAAGTCCGCCGCCGCGCCGGGCGTGCTGTAATCATAGGGACCGCGGTACACCACCGGCACCGTCGCGAAATTGCCGTGCGGCGGCGGGGAAGGCGCGTGCCATTCCAGCGTCGTCGCGTCCCACGGGTTATCCGAAGCTTTTGCCCCGCCGCGAATACTCATGAAAAAATTGATGATGAACGGGATCTGGGCCAAGCCTAGAAACCACGCGCCGTAGGACGATGCAATGGTCCAATTCTGAACGGCATCACCCCACGCGTAGCCCGTCTGGTCGAAGAGCCGTCGGGACACGCCCGCCAGCCCCACAAAAAACATGGGGCCGAACACGATGTTCATGCCGATGAAAGACCCAAAAAAGTGAATCTTGCCCAGGCCGGAATTCATCATTCGACCGGTCACCTTGGGGAACCAATAGTAAAGACCGGCGAAGATGGCGAAGATCGTTCCGGGCGCGACCACATAATGAAAGTGAGCGATGACGTAGTATGTATCGTGAAGCGGAATGTCCGCCGCCGGCAATCCCAACGGAAGACCTGTCAGCCCGCCGATCGCGAACATGGGCAGGAACCCCAGCACGAAGAGCATCGGCACGGTAAACCGGATCGACGCGCGATAGAGGGTAATGATCATCGCCGTGAGGATGACCACCGACGGCACTGAAATAATCATGGTCGTCGTGGCGAAAAAGGCGCTGATCGTGACACCCATTCCGGTAATGAACATGTGATGGGCCCACACGATGAACGACATGAAACCCAGAAAAACCAGCGCGTAGACCATCGTGCGATAGCCCCACAGCGGCTTGCGGGTGTTGTTGGCCAATACTTCCGCCACCATACCCAGCCCGGGCAGGATCAGCACGTAAACCTCCGGGTGGGCCAGGAACCAAAATAAATGCTGCCAGAGAATGGGGTTGCCGCCGCCGGTGTAGGCCGACTGCTCGCCGCTCACGACTAAGCCTTCGGGCATAAAGAAGCTGGAACCGGCGAGGCGATCCATTAACTGTAGTATGCTCGCGGCCTCGAGCGGCGGGAAAGCAAGCAAGAGTAGAAACGCGGTCACAAACTGCGCCCAGACGAAAAACGGCAGCCGAAACATCGTCAACCCTTCGGCCCGGAGCTGTACGATGGTCACGATGAAATTGATCGAACCCAGCAGGGACGAAGTGATCAACGCCACCATGCCGAAGAGCCACCAGGTTTGCCCGGTGGTGGCGATGTTGGAAAGCGGGGGGTACGACGTCCAGCCGGAGTTTGCAGGGCCGCCCGGAACGAAGAAGCTAGCCAGCATCACGACGCCGCCGATGAAATATGCCCAATAGCTGAACATATTGAGTTTCGGGAACGCCATATCCGGCGCGCCGATCTGAAGCGGCATGACATAGTTGCCGAATCCGCCCACCACGATCGGCACGACGCCCAGAAAGATCATGATCGTGCCATGCATAGCGCCCAGGGCGTTATACCCTTCCGGTAAGAGAACGCCGTCGTTCGCCAACGTCGAACCGAGCAGGCCCCCGATGACCGGTACCTTCTCCAGCGGAAAGGCCAACTGCCACCTCATGATCATCATCAGGCAGAAGCCGAAAAACAAAAAGAAGAGCCCGGTGAGGGCGTACCAAATTCCGATGACCTTGTGGTCCGTGGAAAACACGTACTTCCGCAAGAAGCCCATCTCGTGATCGTGATCACTGCTCATTAAATTGCGTCCTAATCCAGGTCGTCCTCATCGAATTCTTCGGGGGGCTTGCCCGCTTCAATCAACCAGGCGTCGAAATCGTTTTGCGACTGCACATACATCAGCGCCCGCATCGAGTAATGGTTGTTGCCGCACAACTGGGCACAGGCGACTTCGTAGGTGCCGACACCCGATTTCTTGGCCGTAAATGAAATCGGGATTCGCATGCCCGGAATCGTGTCCTGCTTGATCCGCAGCACCGGCACGGAAAAACTGTGAATGACATCCTTGGAAGTGAGCTGGACGACGATCGGCTTGCCTGTCGGGATGTGGAATTCACCCGACACGATGTCGTCGTCCCCATGCGGGTCGGACCGATCGAGCCCCATGGGGTTGGTACCGTCTTTGACGAACTTCGCGGCGCTTCGGCCGAAGATGCCGTCCGGACCCGCATAGCGAAAATTCCAGGCGAATTGCTCCCCGAGCACCTTTACGTGCAATGCGTTGGGATCATCGTCCGCGGGGATTTCCGCCCGTACTTCCGCCCACAGCGGCATGGAGAACCCGATGAGCAGGACGGCCTCAAAAACCGCCACACCGATTTCCGACCACTTGCTGACTTTGGCCTTGACCTCGTGGGGATCGGCTTGGTGACCGGGCTTCTGACGAAATCGCACCAGACAGTACACGAAGAAGGCACCCCAACCGACGAACAGCACGGCCATGAACACGTGAACGATATCGATCACTCGGTCGATCTTGTAGCCGTGTTCGGAAATATCCGTCGGCAAGAAGGGACCGTACTCACCATCGATCTTGACACCGGATGTGTCGGGTGCGGCGCTGCCCTGGGCTTGCACCGGCGGCGCAAGCAAGTGGAAGCTTGCCCACGCCAGGACGGCCAAGATGCAGAGCATCTTCGTAAACCTCATATTCACGAATCTCCAAGTAGTCACGAACCGTGCGATGTCCGATGAAGCGAGGGAACGGAGCCCGCAACGATCGCGGGTTCCGGTCAATCAAGCATTGAGGACGGATTGTCTCTCATTCGGCATCGGTCGAAACGGGGACACCACGCCGGCCCCCGTTTCGGCAAACCGAAGGGGTTTTACTTGACTTCGAATTCGATGTCCAGATCGGTGGTCTGGCCTTTGGCGACGGTGAAGTCCGCGGTCATCGTCCCGAACGTCTCATGCCAGAGTTCGAGCGTATAAGAGCCCGCGCCCATGCCCGAGATCTCGAATTTGCCTAACTTGTCCGTCACGTCGTAGAACGGATGCTTGAACACGCCGATGTGGCAACCCATCCACGGATGAACGTCGCACTTGACTCGAAACGGCGCCTCCGCATCCAGCGTGATAGTCTTGCCTTTTTCGAGGTCTTTTTTCGGCTGGCTAAAGTTGTATTGGTCGTTGTTTTTGGGCAGAAAGTGGATGTTGTGATTTGTTTCGTCACCGTTCAGTATTTTCAGCTCTTGCCCTTCCATGATGCCAAAAACATGCGGGTCGTACTCGCAGCCATACTGGGTCAAGGTAACAGGTGTGTTCGGAGTGGGGAAGACGCGATCGGCCAATCCGCTCTTGATTGAGACGAGGACGTTGCGGATCGTGATCGGGTCCGTCTTCTTGTTGAGGATGACGTCGTAGGTGCCGATGCTCTTCTTTGACATCTTGCACTTCGGATCTTTGGACGTATCGAGCTTGGTTCTCTTGAACTTGGCCGCATTTCCCTTGAAGATCACCTTGCCGCGAACGGTGGTTTTTTCCGCCATCGCGGCGGTCGTGCCGATCGCGAGGATAAATCCAGTCGCAATCACCGTAATCGTATTCTTGCTGCAACGCATGTTCGTTCTCCTTCGCTGAGTTTCCCTACCTGATAGACCCTTCATCCAGCTTATTCTACTCGGTCCGCACACGGTCGGTTCTTGGATGGCGTTTGGGGCCTCTAATCGTCGAATTCTTCCTCTTCCAGATCCCCGTCGTCGTCGAATTCTTCCGATACGTCGGCGACTATTATTTTCGTCAACGGGGCACGGGCGTTCGTCGTGCCCGCATCGTACAGAAAATCCACCAATAAGTTAATGTGGTCCACACTGGTGCCCGGATATTTTTCGTCACCCAAGTACGAACTCACGCCGTCGACGAAGTTCTGCGGCATTTTGGTGCCCGGCTGAATCAAGCCGGGGATCACCATCCACTGGTGTACCCATTCGCGGCGCAGCCGCTGATGGGTCAACGAGAGATTCGGTGCGCTGGGTGCCAGCAGGATGATTCGCTCGGTTTCCCCGGACTTGTTGGGTCCTTCGACGATAGCCTTCGTATCGACGTCGCCTGTCGGATTGGTGGTATTCGACGCCGATATCAACGTGTGACCGTCGATGACCGAACCGATCGCGTAAGGCGTATCGTTGAGTATCGCCACGGCCTTATCACCTTCGCCGCGCACGCCGTCGAGGCGATACATCTGCACGAAGTCGTCCGTGTTCTTGGCCGGTCCGGGTAGCATTCTGCCCAGCACATGGCATCCCAAACAGCCCATGTCGTTGAAAAAATCGAACCCATGATCGAACCGCGCTTCAGGAGCGAGTGGCTGGGGCGGTTCGACGAAAGGAAATTCGACGCTGTAGAGGTCGGCCAGGGGCCTTACGCGTTCGAGCAGCTTGGCGTGTGCTCGTTGAAACCGTTTCGGCGTCGAATTAAGCGGGTCGAGTTCCGCCGTGCGCATGAGTTTGCGCTCCAGGCCAAAGCGCCGAAGTTCCATGGCGGCCGTCTCCAACGACTCCTGCTCGTACCAGTCGGCCAGCTTTTGCTCATCCTCCTCAGCCGTCCCGCGTCCGGTGTATTCGTCGATCCGCGCGAGGCGCGCTTTTAGTTCCGTCGAGTCTCTTTGACTGAGCGCCGCGAAATATTCCACAAGGGTTGTCGCCTGATCGCCCGTAAGATTGAAGCTCGGCATACGGACCTGGAGCCATGGGCGGAGGGTCTCGACCTGCTGCAGGAAGCGGTGGAACCACTGGTGTTGCAGTTTGGCGCCTTCGCCGCGTAACGACGGCGGTGC
>JADFIX010000411.1:1873-4898 GCA_022566435.1 Planctomycetota bacterium | reverse complement strand
CCCAACGGGACGACGAACGCGGACGACTTCCTGGCGGCCATCAAGACGTTCCAGGACGAAAACGCGTTTAACGCCACGCACGTATCGGTGACCGACATGGAACCGAACCTAAGCGGAACCCAGATCAATATGATCGTCAACATCAATGACGTGTTCTCGATTATCAGGGGCTTCCAAGGCTTCGAGTACCCGGGACCGGAGATCGAACTCTGTCCTGATTGATCGCAGGCCGCTTAACCCTACAGCGCAAGGTCACTCGTACCGCAGGCTTCTAGCCTGCACGAGCCGTCATTACGGTGCAGGCAAGATGCCTGCGGTACGACTTCAAGACGACTTTGCGCTGTAGTATTAATAAGTTATCAGCAATCAGTAATCGGGCGTCTTCCCCTCCGTGCTTATTCGCACGCCCTACTCGGTCACACGAATTCGGTCGCCCTCAGTCGCTTCGTCGCTTCCCCCCACATTGTCCCCCACCCTTCGGGAGTACCCGAACGATGGGGCACCCGCGCTTCGTCGCTTCGTCGTGTCTTCCCCTCCGTCGCTTCGTCGCTACTAATCAGCCCGCTTGTTACAATCGTGCGACATCGACCCTGCCCTCAAGACGCTATTCTGCACATTATGGTTCCAAATGACGCTGCCGTCCGACGTGGCGTACCGATATGATGAACAGAACCGAGTGAGATGCCTCGACGTGCGGATCAGCCCGTGTCGTCACCGCCGGCGCGGCGGAGTCGGCAAAGCGCCGTGCTTCCGAGTGTGGGGTATCGAGGCTCGTACAAAGAAGACGAAAAGACCGGGTTCTGGTTCTGGTTGGGAAGTGAATTCATGGCGCATTCGAATCAGACCGGCAGAGGAATGACCAGCATGACTTGGACGAAGGAGCACAAGATGCAAAAACCGTTTTATCGGACGAAACGACGAAATACGATGCGTCGATTATGGTGCCTTATGCCTGCGTGGCTATGCGTCACCATGATGACCGGCTTGGTCTTCGCCCAGTCGAAACCGAGCAACACGCCGGCCGCCGCAAAGCCAAAGCCTGACGCCACGAAAGGAATTCCTAAGCGGAAGATCGACAGGGCGGCCAAGCGGACGCGCAGCAAGAGAAAAGGTCGCAAGCAGCTCGTCATGAACAGCAAGGCGAAGTGGGAGTGCGAGAACATGACGATCACACTCGAACCGATTTGGCGGAGCAGCAAGGCCATCGAGTGTTCCTTCGATATTCGCAACGACGGTACGGCGCCGCTGCATATCCAAGCGAGGGGCGGGTGAGGTACCTCCTTCAACGGTCGGTCCGACCGTTTCATCGCGCCCGGCGAAACGAACAACCTGACGGCGAAGGTCAGTTGCGCAAAACTCAAGAATGATTTCACCAAGGTCATCACCGTAAAAACCAATGACCCGCGGAATCCCACCGTGAAACTGACTAGCAAAGGCAAGATACTGGAAGCGGCCTACGTCAAACCGAAGCGACTGAACTTTGGCAAAATCTCGAAAAGCGCGACCTCCAAAACACTGACGGCCGTTCTCACACCGGGCGACGGTGGTCCGATCAAACCGGTCCTCTTGCCGAAGGAAGTGAAGGGCGTGAAAGCGACGCTCAAGGAAATCGAACCCGGGAAACGATATGAATTGGAAGTCACCCTCGTGCCGCCGTTCGATGGAAAGCGACTTCTCCGAAGCGTGGAACTCGATTCCGGGGTAAAGGACACACCTAGTATTCGGGTCTCGATCAGCGCCACCTTCAAGCCCCGCGTCATCGCAAAACCGTACCGCCTGCGACTACCCAAAGATGCGAGCTCGGGCTGGGAGGACCGCGTGAAGCTCGTTTGGGATACCCCACAAAAAGCGAAGATTCTCAAAGTGGAAGTCAACGAAGAGGGATTCTCCGCCCGCGCCGTAGAAGAAAACGGTGAGCAATGGATCGTCGTCAGTATGAATGATAAGTATCAACCGATCCTCACGCCACGGCTGATCACCGTCACGACGGACGACAAGGAAGCCCCCACGGTCAGAATCACGATCTCCCCCTCTGGCCGGTCCACCGCGCGTACACCGAAGGAAAGGGCCCTCGCGGCAGGCAGAAAACGTGCGGCCGCCCAAAAGGCAAGCGCGAGTAAGAACACCGGAGCAGGCGCCAAGACGAATCCGAAAGAGCCTCAGACGTCACCCGCAGGATAGGGGGGATGTGGAAGACGACCGACTTGCGGCCCTGCGCGCGGCACAACGCCGGGCGACGTTCGGCGGATTGCCCCACTCGCGGGTTCGGCTCAGTCGAGTTCCCCGTCACCGTCAGAACCGGAGTACGTCGGAAGGCGCGCCGTCCTGCAAAAATACCCACGACCTTGATGGGCCGTGGGCTGGTACGGTCGCGGGCGAACGTGCAAGCGTAAGTAGATACGGCACCTGCACAAACGAACGACGACCGCTGACCTGGTATCTGGTGACCGATCGGCCTGCGATTCACGCTTGGCCATTGTCGTCGAGCAGTCTGCGGAGTTGCGTATTCTCGCGCCGCGTGGCCTCCAAATCGAACAACAAGTATTTGATGCTCAGCCGTACGAAGTCGATGCTCTCTTGAAGACTACTGACGGTCTGTTTGAGTTGGTTGTGCCGCTTTTGGGTTTGCGCGGCCAGCATTTCGAGTTTGTCTCGTTCCCCCGTGGGCAACGTCCCAATTTCCGCAATCAACTCGGCCAGCTTCCGCTGGAAGGTTTCCTCGTTCATGACTGCTTCTTTCCTATTTGCGTCCATGATTCCCCCATCACGATCAAGCTCCGACGTACGAGGCACCGGCAACACCGCCGGTGCGCACTCGGCGGGCGCCGCTCAGGAACCACGGTACATTGCCCGTACCACACGGAGACATCGTGAGATGCGAGAAAAGAAAGGCCGTAATCCTAGATGGGAAAAGAAGTTGCGTGACGACCGGCCCTGCGACCTGCTTTTCCAGTGCAGCGACCTGACCTGGTGCGCCTACAACCGCTGGCCCGACAAGTGGTCGCTCTACGACGACGGAAAGGTG
>JADFIX010000411.1:0-1863 GCA_022566435.1 Planctomycetota bacterium | reverse complement strand
GGCCCTGCGCGCCCTGCGTGCAGTTCGGTCCGATTGTAATCTTGTGTGGCACGAACACCACGTTGTAGTGCAAAGAGCCACGCGCGAGCCTAAAAACCAGTCCGAAAACGAATCGACTGCCGCGATCATGACCGATGTAATACGAACTCCAAGAAAGACTTGCGCGGCGAGGGTGGCACCTGGTGCGATGCCCAAGACCGACGAAGTCGGGCGCCGGCATGCTGTCGCGGCGAAGACATGGCGGCGCTTCGCTTGGCCATGGCACCCATGGCCAAGCCCGGAAGATTCTGGGTGCCATGGCCAAGCCCGGTATTCCCGGGCGCCGCCATGCCTCCTCTCAAATCCCGCATGGCGGCGCTTCGCTTGGCGATGGCACCTGGTGGCACGAACAGCTTGCTGCCAACGCCCTTCCCGCCATGCCGCCCGGCGCACGCGACGGATGGGCGCAGTTAACACTACACCGCTAAGAAGATTCGCCCGAAACCCACGGTTTCGGGGACGCTACAGCGGATTTGCGAGATTAGGCTCTTGGATGTAGTTGCCGGACAACGCGGCGTAACGTAACACGCGATCGCCCCGGAAACACCGGGCGATGCGTGCATCGGAGCCTCCAAATCTAGCGGTGTAGTGTTAATTGCTGGGACCCGTCGTAGTTATAGGAAGTTCGCGATCGGGCATTCAGCATCCAAGACAAGCCGCAAGGGCTCAGTCTTGCACCCTGCGAATGTCGGCGCCGACCGCAGCCAGTTTTCGCTCGATGTTCTCGTAGCCCCGATCGATGTGGTAAACACGCTGGACTTGCGTCGTGCCCTTTGCGATCAAGCCGGCCAGCACCAATGCCGCCGAGGCCCGCAAGTCCGAGGCCATGACCGGCGCGCCGACCAATCGTTTCACGCCTTCGATCATCACGGTCGGACCGGCCTTTCGAAGGTGGGCGCCCATACGGTTTAATTCGCCGACGTGCAGGAATCGGTCCGGAAACACTTTTTCCGTAATCATGCTGTTCCCGTCCGCGAGGCACAAAAGGGCCATCGCCTGTGCCTGAAGGTCCGTTGGAAAGCCGGGATAGGGCTGGGTGGTAATCTGCACAGGCTCCAATCGCCGCGCCGACGACACCGTGAGCCCTTTCTCGGTGGGCTCAACAATCACGCCGACCTGGCGAAGGCGATCCACGATCGCCCGGATATGCCCGGTCCGCGCGCCCTCCAGTTCCAATTCTCCGTTGGTCAGCGCCGCGGCGATCATAAAGGTCCCGACCTCGATCCGATCGGGAATGACGCGATGCTCTGCCCCGGTCAGAGACGAAACCCCTTCGATCTGGAGTTGCGGCGTCCCTTGGCCGGAAATTCGGGCGCCGCAAGCGTTCAAATAATTCGCCAGGTCGACGATTTCCGGCTCGCAAGCCGCCGACTCGATGATTGTCATTCCCGTCGCCAGCGTGGCCGCCATCAACACGTTGGCCGTCGCCGTCACCGAAGGGCCGAACGGCCCCCCGAGAAATATTTCCGTTCCGGTGAGTTTCTTGTTGCGAAGCACGACGTCGCCGTTGACAAAGTCAAAGTCGGCACCGAGCGCACACAATCCCTGGATATGCATATCGATCGGGCGATCACCGATCGCACAACCTCCGGGCATGGAGACCTGGGCCCGCTTCCGCTTGGCGAGAAGTGGCCCCATGACGCAGACGCTGGCGCGCATCTTGCTCACCAGTTCGTATTCCGCGTGGGTATTCATCTCGTCTTCGACGCGCAGGTGCATCGCGCCGCTATCATCGCGATGCGACTTGACGCCCAGTCTGCCGAGCAACACTTGCAGTTGCCGCACGTCCGCCAAATCGGGCACGTTGTGCAGAATCGTCTCACC
>JADFIX010000410.1 GCA_022566435.1 Planctomycetota bacterium | reverse complement strand
AGGTTCAGCCCGTCCGCATCGATGACCACGGGGCCGGTATACTTTTTCAGCAGATCGATCAGCACCGCGGGTTCGATCGACCGACCCAAGCCCGGCCCCACAGCGATCGCGTCGGCGCGATATTCGTTGACCGCTGACAGCAAAGCTTCGGAGGTGGTCGGCAAGGATCTTATCGTCGCACATGGTGCCAACACTGCGACAGACGCACGAAGGGGTTCCGGTACGAACAATTGGACGAGGCCGCTACCCGTACGGAATGCCGCGGACGCCGTCATGGCGGGCGCGCCGACCATCATGATTTCGGTGCAACTTCCGCCGATCACGACGACGCGGCCTGCGTTGCCTTTGTGGGCGTCCGCTTTTGGTTCCGGTAGCGGCGCGATCTCGCGGGTAATGGTTAATTCGGTCGTCATGATTCCCCTTGATCCGTGCGGCACCGGGCTTGTCGATTGATCATGGCCGCGGTGTAACCGGCTCCGAAACCGTTGTCGATGTTGACTACCGTGACGCCCGAGGCGCAGCTATTGAGCATCGCCAGCAGCGCCGCCAACCCATGAAAACTGGCCCCGTAGCCCACGCTGGTGGGCACCGCAATCACAGGGCAGTCGACCAGGCCACCCACGACACTCGCCAGCGCCCCTTCCATGCCGGCCACGACGACGGCGACATTGGCGGCTTGCAGTTGCCGCTGAAAGGCCAGCAACCGATGAATTCCCGCAACCCCCACGTCATAGAAGGTGTCCGCCTGTTGGTCCATGATCTCAGCGGTAATGCGTGCCTCTTCCGCGATGGGGAGATCGCTCGTGCCGGCGGCGATGATGGCGATCGAGCCGGTGCTCGCGATTTTTTCACGTTGTCGAAGCGTGATGGTTCGCGCCAGATCATTATATTCCGCGGTACCGTGTGCCTTTCGAATCGCGTCGAACACTTGGCGCGTGGCTCTGGTGGCCAATACGTTTCCGCCGGGTCTCGCGCAGCCATCGAAGATTTTGCAAATCTGTTCCACCGTCTTGTGTTCGCAATAGATGACCTCTGGAAAACCGCATCGGATCGAACGGTGGTGATCGATCTTGGCGAATCCGAGGTCTTCGAACGGCAGGTCGCGAAGAGCGGTCATAGCGTCGTCGACGGATTTTTCGCCGCGACGTACATGATCGAGAAGTTCGCGTATGGATGCTTCGTTCATGGCATGGACAGTGTACTTCGGCGCCGTCGGTCCGGCAAACGCCAAGCCGACGAGGACTGGATCGTCGCGCCGGACGGGCGCTGTGGGACATAACGCGTGTCAAGCGATCCGAGCCCTCAGCGCCAGCGCCGGGCCCTTCGATTAGGGCGACCGGATATCCAGTCCTGCGTTTAAGGCAAATAGAAAGGCGTGGGAGAATTACAAAAGCAGACCAGCCCCGACCGATCGTCGTAGCTGGGTAGCGTGTTCCACGGAGTGGCGTGCTTCGCCGCCACTTGTCTTGGTCCCAGCCGCCGCCCCAATCCGTTAGGCGAAGAACAAAGCTCCGGACTATTGATTCGATTGCGGGAGAGGAATTCCTCTTGCCCTCCAATGGAGGTATTCTGGAAACGAGTTAATAAACACCTTGAATCCATCTGGGCGTTGCTCGACGATCTCTGCCCTTCCTGACCCATGACCGCGTTTTCGAACGATCATTGAATTCGGATTCGTTTTATACGGCACTTCATAATACACGTCATACGGTCCATGACTGTAATCTGTGAATGATTCACTCTGCTGGAAGGTTCTTATTCTCTTCGTCAACTGGGATGCCGTCGAAGCAAGGAGTCCAGCGCTGGCGACAGCAAGTGCAATATAGCATATGGCTCTGCGTTTCTTGGCTAGATTGTCTTCGGGTTCTCCCTTCCAAAAAATGTGGACTGTAAAGGCGAACCCAAATAAAGACGCGATCGAACTGATGCTGTTGATAATGAGTTCCATAGCAACCAGGGCTTTCCAGATAACAGTTGATTGAACGGAATTCCGTTGAATATAGGTCTTGGGGTATGCTCTGCGGAATTCTGCATCGCGGTGATATCGCCGCACTTAATCGAAAAAGGAAACGACGTGCCGATCTTTCCGGCGGGCCGAGGACCGCCCCCAGCGGATAGCCATTATCCCGCAAGGCTGGGTGAGAATCATCATGGCAAAAAACTGCCGCGGGACAAACATGTTTGTAAGGGGGCAAGGCAGGGAATGTGACGCCGGACCGACTACCGGTCAATTACGATCCGGCCGCCTTTGATCACCAGTGCCGGCTTGCGACAGAGGCTCACATCCGAAAGCGGATTACCACGCACGGCGATCAAATCCGCCAGGTAGCCTTCGGCGACTCGGCCGAGGTCGTTCGCGCGATCCAAGACGCCGGCGGCCACATGGGTCGAAGCGGCCAGCGCTTGGGCGGGTGTCATGCCGTAGGCGACCATGAGTTCGACCTCGCGCAAATTGTCGCCGTGGGCGAAGACGCCGGCGTCGCTGCCGCACGCGATGGTGACGCCGGAGCGAAGTGCGCGAGCGAACATCTCTTTCGATCGCACGATTCGCGGGTGGTCCGGCGCGCCGGGTGTCCATCCGCTGTAGCGGGCCATGGCTTCGGAGGCAGCGAGGGTGGGGCACAGTACGACATTGTTTTCGAGCATCATCGCAAGCACAGCTTCCGATGCCTCGGTGCCGTGTTCGATGGTGGCGACGCCGGCCCGTACACTCCGCCGAATGGCCTCGTTGGTGACCGCATGGGCGGCGACGCGAAGTCCGGCGCTGCGGGCCTCGTCGACGAGAGCGTTCAACTCCTCTTGCGAGAAGGTGGGCGTGGATCGGTCGCCGGGTTTGCGGCGATAGTCCGCGTAGACTTTGATCCAGTCCGCACCTGCGGCGATCTGCGAACGGACGGCTTTGCGGATACCCACCGGTCCGTCGGCGACTTCCGCCCCGACAGGCATGTCCCACCGCGGATCAAAGCCGGACGGGCCATAGCATCCCGTTGCGACCAACGCCCGCGTCACCGTGAACACGCGCGGGCCGGTGATGATCCCTTGGTCGATGGCATCGCGCAAGCCCACGTCGGCATAACCCGCGCCTTCGGTACCGAGGTCTCGGATGGTCGTAAAGCCGGCTTCGAGAGTTGATCGGGCCGCTACCACTGCGCGGATCGTACGCAACGCCAGCGACTCCTCGAGCACCTGATCGTTCCACGGGGCTTCGTCGTACGGGCGCAACAGTAAATGTGTGTGGAGGTCGATCAGGCCGGGCATGAGCACGAGCCCGGCGATGTCGATTCGTCGAACATCGCCGGGCACCGTGATTTCAGAAGTCGGCGCCACTTTGCTGATCCGGTCGCCGTCGATGAATACGGCAAGCCCAGGCATCAGGCGACCTTCGATGACATTAAGAATACGGCCGCCCGTGAGCAGTAGCGCCGGGCGGTCGTCATCCGCGCGGACGACCTGCACGGCCGGCAAAAAAAGGCACAGACACAAGCCAATCCGGCGCATGAGTCACAATCCCGAAAGTTGCCCTCGACGGGCCGCGTTATTCGTCCTGGTCTTCGTCTATGGATATTCGAACGATCTGGTTCACCGCAGGCCTGGACAGCAGTATCATTGAACCGTCGGATGAGATTACCATGTCGTCGCTTTCCGAAGTTTCTTCGGTGGGAATCGCAACTCCGAGAGAGATCTCACCCGCTGCCGCGTCGAAGAGCAAAATCCCGATGATCGTCGGCGCGGTCTGACTCGGATCCCAACTGCCGCGGATCACGAAATCGCCGTTTGCCAGCACAACGAAAGAGTCGCCTGCGATTCCCTTGGTCGCATCGATTCCAGTCGGCGATCCATCAGCGGCGATCGTTTGAAAGCCCGGTTGGAGTAACGCAGTCACGCCCTTGGAACTATAGAATGCGCCGTCCAAGCCGAATGTCAAATGGTGCGCCTGCCGAAGCAGACTCGATGGATTGTCGATGGAAAGAACGCCGCGGCCGCCTGCCACGTCGACCTGGATGAGTCGATCGAACGTCGTCTCCTGTCCGAACAACAATTGACCCGGCTTGATCTGAGGACCTTCGAAGTCGTCGGGCACCAAAACGATGACTTCCGGCGCGATTTCCGGTCCCTCGAACAATCCGAGATAGGGCGCCGCGTCACCGCCGTCCGGCGGGACGACCGCCACGGTGGTTTGCTGTGTGGCGATCCAAAACTCACCGTTGTTGGTGATGGCCAATGCGAGTGTGGTCGGTGGTGTGTCAAACAAGTCGTCATCGGCCAGATTCGTGGCGCCGTATGGTGTCATCGTCGAGAGATCATCGCCCTCGATGATGGGTCCGAACAGGCCGCTGGCGCTAACCGCGTACAGTTCACCGGTCTCCGGATGTAGGGCCATGCCGCTCGCTCCGCCGGTGTTGGTGGCGTACGGTTGAAACGAGACGCGGGGGGCGGTTTGCCCGTCGTTGCCATTCTCGTTGTCGTTGGCGTCGGCATTACCGTTGTCGTTACCGTTGTTGATGAGGCCGCCGAGGTCTCCGAAGTCGACGGGCACGCCGTCACAGCCAACCAATCCGACGGTCGACAGCAGTAGCCCCAGCGACAGGATCCCTCCCTCCGTGGTGCGGTAGATAGTGCCTTTCTCGCCGACCACCCATCCATTCTTCTCATCCACGAATGTGATCGCCGTCAGCGCGTCAGTCGATTTAAGCTGCCTGATCCAGCGTGCCCCGCCATCGTCGCTGGTGTAGATGCGCCTCTCAGAGACGGCCCAGCCGATTTTGGAAGTCACGAAGCTCGTTCCGGTGAGGGTCTGGGCGGTTTCCGCCCGCATTCGCTCCCAGGTTGCTCCGCCGTCGCTGCTTCTGTATACGACCCCGTCCGCCTTCGTCCAGCCCACGACCCAGCCTATGTAGCGGA
>JADFIX010000409.1 GCA_022566435.1 Planctomycetota bacterium | reverse complement strand
GAACCGATCACCAACGGACGGCTCTGGTCGCGACCCACGCCAAACACCTCTCCGAGCGCGTGAACCTCGATCGGATCGCCCAACGCCGTACCCGTACCGTGGGCCTCGACGTAGCTGATCTGGTCCGGCAGCACGGAGCAGGAACGAATTGCGAGCCGAATCACATCCGCTTGCGCAGGACCACTGGGCGCCGTCAGACCGCTGCTGCGACCGTCATGATTGACTGCTGAACCGCGAATGACCGCAAGGATGGGATCACCGTTTGCCAGCGCATCCGACAGCCGCTTTAGGACAACGATACCGCAGCCCTCGCTTCCCACGTACCCGTTAGCGGACGCGTCGAACGCCTTGCAACGACCGTCGGGCGACATCGCCCGCAGTTCACACATCATGACCGTCAGGTTGGGGGACAGGATCAAGTTCACGCCTCCGGCCAACGCGATAGAGCATTCTCCGTTCCGCAGGCTCTGGCATGCCAAATGCACCGCCACGAGGGAAGAAGAGCAGGCCGTGTCGACAACCATCGCCGGACCTCGTAGACCGAGAAAGTACGAAAGTCGTCCCGCCGCCACGCTTACGGTAACACCGGTCGAGCTGTGCACATCCAGATGGCCTGCATCTTGAAGATGCTGCGCATAGTCCACGTTGGAAATCCCCACGAAGACGCCTGTTCGGCTGGCGGCCAGTTTGTTCGGAGATTGGCCGGACCGCTCGAGTGCCTCCCAACTGACCTCGAGCAACAGGCGCTGCTGCGGATCAATCCCTACCGCTTCGCGAGGGGAGATCCCGAAGAAATGGGCGTCGAATTTGTCGACATCATTCAGGAAACCGCCCCAGCGGGTGTACATCTTACCTGGCGCTTCAGGATCAACGTCGTAGTATGCTTCCACGTCCCAGCGCCACGAAGGGATTTCGGTGATCGCGTCCACGCCTCCACGCAATAACTGCCAGTAGGCTTCAGGGTTTCCGGCTCCGGGAACACGACAGCTTTGTCCGATTATCGCGATCGGTTCCGCTGCCTGGCGATCGATGGGCTGGCGGACATCCTGATCGTTCACTGATGGAACGGCGGGTGTCTCCTCGATCTCCACTAGATCCATTAAGAACGTGGACAAGGCCCGAATCGTCGGCTGATCAAACAGAAGTGTGCTTGGCAAACTGCTACCGATATCCCTCCGAAGCACATTGCGAAATTCCAGGGCCATCAAGGAATCAAGCCCCAATTCGCTCAGCGGTCTATCCGGATCGACCGATTGAAATGAGGACAGGCCCAGGAGGCGGGCGGCGCGTTGCCGCAGATGCCGCACCATTAACGGTCTTCGTTCTCCGCGAGGCGACTGCCGTAGCCGGCGTACCAACGAAGTGCGCTGCAGATTCTGCCCGCGCTTCGCCGGCCGCTCGACCAACTGCGCCACCGGCGCCGCCGCGTTCCAACTAGTCAGTGTAGACACGTCGGCGGAAAGCACGCCAACCTGTGTATGCGTCCCCCGGAGCAAGTGCTCGAACGCTTCTATCCCTTGCTGCGGCGTAATGCTCTTCAGACCGCGTATACCCAGGGGTTTGCCCACGTGGGACGCCGCCGCGCCGACTTTGGCCCACGGCCCCCAGTTGATGCTCGACGCGGGCAGCCCTTGACACCTGCGAAGGTGGGCCAACCCATCCAAGAATGCATTAGCGGCGGCGTGGTTTCCCTGCCCAAGCGACCCTAACAAGGATGCCGCCGACGAAAACAGCACAAAAAAGTCCAGGTCCAGGTCTTTAGTGAGCGTATGAAGGTGCCAAGCCCCAGCGACCTTAGGGGCCATCACCTTTTCGAATCGAGCCCACGACTGGTTCAAGAGCACGCCGTCGTCCAGAACGCCGGCGGCATGCACGACGCCGCGCAACGGCGGCGATGCAGCTCTCAGATTCGCCATCACCGCGCCCAAATCCTCGGTATTGGACACGTCCGCCCGGAGCATGGCCACCTTTGCCCCCCGAGCTTCCATCTCGTGGACGGCAGTCAATGCCTCCTGCGATGCCGCGCTTCGACCCAGCAACACGATGTGCCGCGCGCCCCGTTCCACCAGCCAACGCGCCACCTCAAGACCCAATCCGCCCAAGCCTCCCGTAATCAAGTACGTTCCGTCCTCGTGCACCGGCGCCTCGGTTCGCGAGGGCTCTACGAGCAACACGATCTTCCCGATGTGTCCGGCGCGCGACATGCGACGAAAGGCACCGGCCGCCTGAAGGATCGGAGAGCTTCGCACGGGAAGAGGTTGGAGTAGACCTTTGCCCACGTCGGCGACCAGGTCGCACAACATGCCTCCCACAAAACCAGATTGCTCAGTGAGCAGCCGATCTATCGCGATGGTGGAATACGACACATCCGCTCGGAACTCCCTCACGCGCGCCTGACTCCAGGTGCCCCTTCTGCCCAGCTCCAAGAAGCGACCGCCGCGGCGTAACACCGACAGACTCGTAGGAATCGACTCACCAGTCAGACAATTCAACACGATGTCGACACCCTCGCCGCCGGTCTTCGACTTCACCTGCGCTGCGAAATCCGTCGTGCGTGAATTCATCACCCAGCGGATGCCCAGACCGCGAAGAAACCGCCGCTTTTCGCAGCTTCCGGCCGTCGCGAAAACTTCTGCCCCGGCGCGGCGGGCCAACTGAACCGCCGCCAGACCGACCCCACCGGCAGCGGCATGGATCAATACTCGCTCGCCGGCCGACATTTTGGCCACGTGCATTAGAGCGTAGCATGCCGTAACAAACGCAGCAGGGATCGAGGCCGCCTGCTCAAGACTCAACTCCTGCGGCTTGGAGGTCACCAGATCGGCCCGAGTTGTCACAAATGTGCCAAAGCTACCGGCCGCAAAGCCGAGCACTTCGTCACCGACTGCCAGCTCCCTAACCCCTTCGCCCCTGGCGGTGATCGTCCCCGCGCACTCGATGCCAAGCGGCACCGTTTCCCCCGAGTACGCATCCAACACATTCAAGACGTCTCGAAAGTTCAGACCCGCGGCGTAGACTTGGATCTCGACTTCGCCAGGACCCGGAGCATGCCGCGTCGCCGGAGCAAGTGCCAAGTGATCGATCACGCCCCGATCCGTCACTTCCAACCGGAAGGGCCCGCTTCCCGGCGGTTGCGACCGACCACCAGTACTCTCGGACTTTAAATCGACGCGGACTACTCGAGCCACAAAGCGCCGTCCGTCACGCCAAGCGATCTGATCTTCCGAATCACGATGCCACATCTCGTCAAACAGCGGCGTCACCTCATCCACGTCGGGCTCGGGGTCCAAATCCAAGCGTTCGCAGCGGAATTCTGGATGTTCCAAACTCACGACCCGACCCAACCCCCACAGTGGCGACTGAGACACGCTTACGGAAGTCTCTTGCAAACTCACGGCTTGGGCGCCGCGTGTCACCAGCCACAAACCGGGAGTATCCGACCACGCGGCACGGGCCAGCGCCTGGACCAGATGCAGCACGCTCTGACATGTGAGCACTTGATCCTTCTTCAAGGTCTCCGCGGTCGTCGCATCCGGCGAGGCGCCATTCAGACTCCACAAGTGCACCACACCTCGACAGGGAAGACCGTCCTCCCTCACCCTTTCCAACAACCGCTGGAACCCGTCAGGTTGGCGGGGATTGACCCACTCCCGCCCGTTCTCCAGTCCGCCACCTTGCTCAGCCGGAAGTATCAATACGGTGCTTTCGCCGCGTTCCTTCAAACGCTTCGCCAACGCGGCCCCAACACCGGATTCGTCGGCCAAGATCAACCACTGACCGGTTTGACGCAACGGCGCCGCATTACTGAATGCAAGAACCTTGTCCTCGTGCTGCCACTTTGGTTCGAAGAGCAAATCGTCGACAGAAGACGGTTGGGGTGAGGCAGTACGACCGGCAGGCCTCAATTTGAAACCCGTAAGCGCTGCCACGACCTGACCATCGTCAGACATAATATGAAGGTCAGCTATTCGGGTCTCGGTGTCGCGACACGACGCTGCGCGGCTGACAGCGTGACACCACAAGGGGCTGCGCGCACCCCCATAATAGTGAAATTCATCCACGCTGAAGGGCAGGTAGACCTCAGCAGGCGCCTGCGGATCAGGCCGGAGTGCACCGACAACCTGCAAGCAGGCATCCAACAATGCCGGGTGAAACGAGTATCTGTTTCCGTCCGCCAAGAGGGGATCAGGAATGGTGATTCGGGCAAGCGCTTCTCGATCGCCCAGCCACAATCGCTCGAGTCCTTGAAAAGTAGGGCCATACGCCAATCCCTTCTCCCGGAGCTGCTGAAAGTACTGGTCCCGATCGATCAGTCGGGTACAGCGCGACTGCAAGACCTTTAGGTCGATCTGCGTGTCCGTGCCTGCTTGTTGCGCCGAGGGCCGGAGCCTACCGGCGGCATGCAGTGTCCAGCCGGCCATTCCGCCTGAATGCTCCTCATTCAAACTTAGAATCTCGAATGAACATGCATTCTGGTCGGCAAGGCTCAAGACAAACTGTACCGTACGGGTCCCATCTTCGGGAAGGCGCATCGCCTCTCGGAGCACTACGTCTTCGAGCACAAGTGAACCGGCTCCAAGAGCTTCTCTTCCTGCGGCCAATGCCATTTCCACATAGGCCGTCAAAGGGAACACGACTGTCCCGTGAAGCCGATGATCGTCCAAAAACTCTGGCGAGTCATGACAAAGTCGAGACTCGAACAAGACGTCCTTGATAATCGATGAATGGATCCTACAGCCTAGCAGGGGATGCGAAATCTCATCATCACCAGCGCGGTGCGCGGACCCCCCGGCTTCGCGCTGCTTGTTGGCGATCGGATAGCATTCGCGTTGAAACGGGTAGGTGGGCAGCAGCTCACGGCGCCGGGGGTAGGGCTCGTCAAAACCCGACCAGTCCGGCGAGGCGC
>JADFIX010000408.1 GCA_022566435.1 Planctomycetota bacterium | reverse complement strand
GTCTGGCGGGAGCATGACGCGGGACGATGGAACAGCTCCACCGCGCCTTGAGGTCCCCGAGCGTCCCGGGTGCATGTCGCGCACATGATTTTCGAGACACGAAGACGAGAAGAGGTTGACCCCGCCAAAGGACATGAAAGACCGTGCAGCGACCGTCAGAGTGGTTCGCTGCGCTGCCTGCGGCCAACTTCTCGAGGGTCCTACGCCGCCGCAATGTCCACTCTGCAACGCCTCGCTCGGCACGGACAGTGTGAACGCAGGCGCGGATGTGACACCCTATGCCAAGGCGTACGCCCAGGGTAGGTCGGCTTGGCGACTGATGAACGAGTGGGTCTGGTTTGCCGGCTGGCAGCGGCTCAAACACATCGCCCTGATACGCTCGTCCGCCGCGTCTCGCTTATTCATGAAGACCAACGTTTTTCTGTTGGCATCATGTCTCATTATCTTCGAGGCCACACAAACGGGTTGGCGACTCGACGTGCAAGAGAATGTGGAAAGCGCGGTGGCAGCGCCCACCGGCGGCGGCTGGCTACGTCTTTCCGAGTCGTCTACGATACAGCAGCCGGCGGGCAAGATTCCCATGCGCCGCGCTCTGTGGTGGAATCCCATCCAGTCCGGATTCGCCGCCGTGCATGCCTTCATTTTCGGTCTCATCGCCTGTCTGATCGGATTACGGTTGCTTCAGGTCGGCATTGCGCGGGCCCACGACTCGAACCATCGGCACGAGCAACGAATGACCGCGGCCCTGCGCTATAGCACGGCCTGGGTGGTTCCGGTCGCGCTGGCGATGATCGTCGCGGCGTTGAAGCCGATCGCCTATGCGGGCGAGGTTCGGCAATGGTCGTGGTATCCGTCTCCACAAGGGTTCGAGCTGGGCGCCGCGGTTCTTGCCGCGTTCGGCTTTTTTATGTGGTGGTTCTGGTTGATCCGGTTGGGCACGACCGCGACCGGCAAGATACGAGGAAACGTCATCTTCTTCATGGTGGTGGGCGTGCCGTTGATCACCGGGATCGTAGGACTCGCCTGGTACTACAGTGTGGAAGCGTTAAACCGCACGTTGTTTCAGTTTATGAACGTCACCTGACGAAAGGACATCAAAAGCGATGCCGCCGGCAACTATTGCGATCGTAGATTTTGGGGCCCAATACG
Source organism: Planctomycetota bacterium (assembly GCA_022566435.1). GTDB lineage: Bacteria > Planctomycetota > Phycisphaerae > UBA1845 > UBA1845 > JADFIX01. The sequence continues at coordinate 3,764 of JADFIX010000408.1, read as the reverse complement.
TGCAGCTTATCGCCCGGCGCGTGAGGGAGCATCACGTGCACAGCGTGATCGTCCCGCAGGACGTGACACCGGAAGCGCTCAGGCGGCAAAACGCGGTGGGGCTGATTTTTTCCGGCGGCCCGTCCAGTGTCTATGCCCAGGGTGCGCCTCGCTGCAATAAGGAACTGTTCGAACTCGGCTTGCCCGTGTTGGGAATTTGCTACGGTATGCAGTTGGGTTGCGAATTGCTCGGCGGTGATGTCGGTCATACGGACTCGCGGGAATTCGGCCGAACGCCGGTCGAGGAGATCGATCATGACAAGTTGCTGGCCCATGTCCCTTCTCACACCACGGTCTGGATGAGCCACGGCGATATCGTCAATCGTTTGTCGGCGGACTTTATACCTCTGGCCAAGACGGAAAACTGCCCGTTCGCCGCGGTGAAACACAAGTCCCGCGCGTTCTATGGGGTGCAGTTTCACCCGGAAGTCACACACACGGTTTGCGGCCGGCAGATCATCCGCAATTTCCTCTACGACATCTGCGGCTGCACCGGCGATTGGCAGGTCAGCCACGTCATCGAGGAATCCATTAAGGCCATCAAGCGTCAGGTCGGCGAGAAGGATAGGGTGATCTGCGGACTGTCCGGCGGTGTCGACAGTAGCGTGACGGCCAAGCTCATTCACCAAGCGATCGGCGATCGGCTCACTTGCATATTCGTCGATAACGGGCTGATGAGAAACCGCGAGGTCGATCTTGTCGAAGCGACGTTTCGTGAGCATTTCAAGATCGATCTACGCGTCGTCGACGCCGCGGAGCGATTTCTGACCAAGCTGGAGGGTATCTGCGACCCGCAGCAGAAGCGCATTATCATCGGCCACGAGTTTATCGAGGTCTTCAAGGACCAGGCCGAGAGCATCCAGGGTGCGAAGTTCCTGGCACAAGGAACGCTCTATCCGGATGTGATTGAGTCCGGGCATAGCGCATCGGGTGAGGCGGCCAATATCAAGCTTCATCACAACGTCGGCGGCCTGCCCGCCGAACTGGGCTTTGAACTCGTCGAGCCGCTTCGCGATCTGTTCAAAGACGAGGCCCGCCGCGTGGGCGAACACTTGGGCCTGCCGGAGGAAATCGTCTGGCGCCACCCGTTTCCCGGTCCGGGCTTGGCCGTACGAATTCTTGGCGACGTGACCCGCGAGCGCCTCGACATTCTCCGTGCTGCCGACGACATCGTCATCGAGGAAATTCGGGCCGCGGGTTGGTACAACAAGATCGCCCAGGCATTCGGCGTTCTATTGCCGATCAGTTCCGTGGGCGTGATGGGCGACGATCGCAGTTATGCCGGGCAGCAGGTATTGGCCGTCCGCTTCGTCGAAACATCCGACTTCATGACCGCCGACTGGGTACACGTGGATTACGAAGTCATCGGCCGAATCGCCACGCGGATCATGAACGAAGTGGCGGGCATCAACCGCGTGGTCTACGACGTCTCCTCGAAACCACCCGCGACGATTGAGTGGGAATAGGTTGATGCAATCCGTCACGCTGCCACGGTTCCTTCATTCGCTGGCTCGGCGATTTGGGCGTATACTCAATCGTCCGCATGCGGGCTGCTCGCTAGTTGCGAATCTTCTCGAGCCTCAACAGCCGCCTCGAAAGCTCTGTACACCGCCATGATTCCACCGTACGCGTCATTCATTTCCGACGGCGTGAACTGACGGTATCTGTACTTGCCTGCTTTGTTGGTGCCGGCATGCATTATCGCATTTCGCATTTCAACTCCGCGGAGACACCGTTCGAGTTCCTCGTCAGTGGGGCGTTCTTCGTCCTTCAGGAACGCACGCACGGAGAGTTGAACGAGCGAGAAAAACCCCTGCCCCCTGAGCAAAACATTCATGAAAGAGTTGAACTTGCCAGATTGTCCCGGAACCTTGTCGCGCAGCGCGAGCCGCATAAACGCGCCGAGTGCGCCTTCTAACGCGGCACATCCGAGAACAATAGCGACAATCGAATCGTCGCGTAGCATGGCGGAATCAGCGCTCGTCTTTAGTTCGTAGAAGGCGTGTTTCCTGAGCTTCTTGACCGCAAGTTCTAGTCCTGAGAGTTGTTCGCTCGAATAGTCACGAAGGCTGCCGACATCGACAGTCGGAAGTTCAAGGGGCAATTGATCGACGTCATCGAACAGCGTAAGTACGATATCCTTACTAATTGTCGAGTCGGGATTGACGAGCAGGACAACGTCGATAAGTATCCGTGCGAACATCTCGTCTTCCAACAGCATTCTCGGCAAAGATTTATTTTAAGCCGTGGACATACGGGCCGAGCCGTACCATTTGATGGGCTCCGACCACCTCGTTGAGAAGTCGAAACCCTGGATTTCGGTGTGACGCAAAGCCGATCGATCCAAGTTTTCCTGTTCGAATGGCTTCGTAATCGCCCGGACGGAGTTCCGGGTGGCGATCGATGATCAGGGCATCAGTGAGAAAGTCATACTGGCTGCTGCGCCGCGAGGGCGCATTAGAAAGGCTCACGATGACTCCGCGGGTCCAAGTTGTACTAGAGATCGCATGATACATCCAGTTCAAACTAACCGTATGAAAGCATGCGCTACGGGCGCGCGGTTGTCAAGAAGAAAATCAAGAAATGTTCGGCCACCGTTAGGGCGGTTCCCGGCCGCGACTTTGTGCGTCAGCACCATGACACATTGCCGCTATCTGTCTGACGCACACGCAAAAAACATGGATTGCTTGCTCCAAAGGCACCAAGCCACGAAGAGGGCTGTAGGGCAGGGTCGGTGACCTGCCTCCACTATCCCCGCGGCGCTCAGAATCGTCATCAACATGGTTCCGCTTCGCGGTCCCGACGCACCGGAATGCCGCCCGGGTGCAAAGACGTCGCGTGCACGCGCGGCCGGGCTTACCTGCGCGGGCGAGTTTGCCAGGAAGGCGCGGAGCAAGCGAGGGAGGAGTGGACCAAGGACGAGGGGAATGAAAGCTCGTTTCCTCAAGGTACGTGTATCGAGCGTCGCCTAGAGAACTAGCCGATCTAGCAAGCAGCGACGAGCTTTCATCCCCACCTACATCACTCTTACATGCCGCTGTTTTGCGAGAAGCATGGCCCACGACACGCGCCGGCGAACGCACATTGCATCGGAACTCCCCGAAGATCGGCATCCACATTCGGCCCGTTGGTTGTGCAATTGCAAAAGACCGCACTCGTCCCTATAGACAAGTATGAACTCGGAAAACGGCACTGGCATGATGATGAGAGCACATTCGGGAATACTTTGTGCATATGCAATAAAAGTAGTTCTTTAGTCGCAAGGGCCTATGTATCCGACTAGGAAAACTTCCCTTGCATCCAACGCAACTTGATGGTAATCAAGCAGCTCTCAAAATTGGGATCAAGTTGTTACTACATAAGGAGCAGAACATGAAACTCAAGACAACGTTCGGTGTACTCAGTATCGGTTGCAGCATACTCCTCATGCCCGCCCAGGCGCGGGCCGATTTCGGCATGCCGATCACCTCGCCCGAGGCGCTCAACACCAATGCCGGAACGGACTCTGGTGCTGATGAGAACCCTCAAGTTACCACGGACGGCGACGGCAATTGGGTAGCCGTCTGGACATCCAGAGACAGCCTCGGTAGCACGATCGGATTCGATTCCGATATTCTGGTGTCCCGCAGCTCGGACAACGGCGCCACCTGGACCGACGCCGAGGCGCTCAACGACTTCGCAAACAGCGATAGCAGTTTGGACCGCTTTCCGCAAGTTACGACGGA
>JADFIX010000407.1 GCA_022566435.1 Planctomycetota bacterium | reverse complement strand
TTCCGCGCCTCCAACGCCGTGTCCACCGTTATCGAGAGCACGTCTTCCTGGAAAAGCGCGGAAAAGCGACGGTAGGTCGTAATCGGCAGCTCCTGGAGCCGCTTGCCCTCGTCCGCGGCATGGACCGCGATCCGGGCGACCACTCCGTGGGCCTCCCTGAACGGCATGCCCTTCGCGACCAGGTAGTCCGCTATGTCCGTCGCAAGGATATCGCTATCCAGGGCGGCGCTGCGCAGCCTGTCGGAGTTCAACTCCAGCGTGGAGATCATGCCGGCCATCACCCGCAGCGTCGGCAGCAGCGCGTCGACCGTGTCGAAGAAGCCTTCCTTGTCCTCCTGCATATCTCGGTCGTAGGTGAGGGGGAGTCCCTTCAGCACGGTCAATAAGGCGACGAGGTGGCCGAATACCCTGCCCGTCTTTCCCCTGGCCAGCTCGGCGAAGTCGGGGTTGCGCTTCTGGGGCATCATGCTGCTGCCGGTGGTGTAGTCGTCGTGCAGGCGGACGAAACCGAACTCGTCCGTGGACCAGATAACAAGCTCCTCGGCCATCCGAGACAGGTGCACCATGCACACGGATGCCGCCGCGTGAAAGTCGAGCACGAAATCGCGGTCGGAGACGGCGTCCATGCTGTTCTTGCTGATGGCGCCGAAACCCAGCTCCCGTGCCACGAGCTCCCTGTCTATCGGATAGGGCACCCCCGCCAGCGCCCCGCTGCCCAGTGGCATCACGTCCGCCCTGCGGTACGCCTGACGAAAGCGCTCGCCGTCTCTGCCCAGCATCTCGAAGTAGGCCAGCATGTGATGGGCGAAGTAGACGGGCTGGGCCCTCTGAAGATGGGTATAGCCCGGCATGATCACGTCGGCGTTCTCTTCCGCCTTCCGGACCAGCGCCGCGCGCAGCCCGTGAATCGCGGCCAGGGCGCCGGTGATGGCATCCCGGGTGGTGCAGCACTACATCCGTACAGGCGTGTGGCCGGCAGGCACAACCAACGCGAGAGCACTGGTGGAGACGTATCTGTCAGATTCACCGTCCGCCGGACGTTCGTACGCACATTTGATAGACGGCTCCCACAGCGAAACATGCCGCGCTCGCACAAAGGGGGTGCTTACCGCCGCCCGCCAACTTTCGGTGCGATGTCTGGCGATTGGTGACTCGGGCGTGACCGACCGTTCCGACTCGCTCGCCGTCGTGACAACGGCGGAAAACGCACATCAGGTTGACGGCTCGCCAATGGAACGGTGGCTCGCCCAATACCATCGGGAGCTCCTATTGGGCAAGACCGGCGGAATTGTCGTCGACCGATATCGGCGTGTGCCGGGTGATCCCCCTGGGCTGGCGACCGACGGCGGGCCCATGCCGGCCGCCCGATCCGCCGCGTTGCGCGCGCTTATCACTCGGGTACGTCGCTGGGCGCCGCACGTCCATCGCGCTGCGGTCCAGCCGGTGGACGTGGTAATCTCGGCGAACGCTGACATCCTGGTCGTCCGTTTGGTGCGCGGGAAACGAGAGCACTTGTTGATCTTCAACCCATCGCCGGACCGATACACGCGCGGCGACGTGGCGCTGCCTGAATCGATGGGCGGCAGCGCCCTGACTCGGGCGGTAGAAGTGCCGTCATCGGAAACCTCGCCCGCCGGACGTGTTCTCTATCCTGTGCGGGGTCGAGTTGTAGTGAACGTCGCCTTGCGACCCGGGGACGCCGTCCTGTTTGAACTGTTCTCGTCCTTCGTTACACCTGATGCGATGGTGCCGTCCGGTCGAGGAGGGCCATGGGTGCCATGAGCTGTCATGCCCCATCAGTACGGCGAGCGTAAGCGACCCGGCTCATTGTCAACCAAAATACTTGAGTTTGACGATACGCCGCCGCGAAGACATGGCGGCGCTTCGCTTGACCATGGCACCCATCATTTCACACATGGCGGCGCTTCGCTTCCCGATTACATCGGGATGGCACCCATTTTTCCACATGTTATGGAGCCATAGCGGGACGATGTATTCCCCTTTGTCCGACAAATTCCAGCGCCGCAGGAGTCGATTTTCGGCGTAGAATTGTCTCTCGGCATAGATTGAACGTATTCTCTTAAAGGCGCAAGAACGCGATAACCGAGAACTCGAATAGTGGACGGTCAGCGATGAAGAGATGGGTGGCATGGGTCCCGGCGCGCCGGGATTTACCCGTGAGGGCTATACAACAACGCGGGCGAATCCCGATGTACATCGGGACCCACGCCACGCCGAACAAAGCAAGAACGAAGCACCAGAGCCCGTTCCGACTGATCGCGGTGGAGTATGCACAATCATGGCAAACGTGTTGATTACCGGCGGTGCGGGATTCATCGGCTCGCACCTGGCCACTCGATTTATAGAAAAAGGGCACCATGTCCGCGTGCTGGATGATTTTTCTTCCGGCCTGGCCAAAAACCTCGCGCACTTGAACGACAAGGTCGACGTGCATAGAGCCGACATGTGCGACCCGCAGGCCTGCTCGAGCGCCTGCGATGACATGGAATTCGTCTTTCATCAAGCGGCCATCCCCTCGGTGCCCAAGTCGGTCGAAGAGCCACGGGCAAGCCACGATGCCAACATCACCGGCACGTTCAATCTGCTGGACGCTTCGGTACGCCGCAAGGTTCGGCGTTTTATTTACGCCGCCAGCAGCTCGGCGTACGGCGACATCGAGGTATCCCCCAAGCACGAAGGCCTGAAGCCCGAACCGCTTAGCCCCTATGCCGTGCAAAAACTCGCCGGCGAGCATTATGCCAAGGCGTTTTTCGAGTGCTACGGCTTGGAAACACTCTCCTTGCGTTATTTCAACGTGTTCGGACCGAGGCAGAACCCGCAAAGCCAATACGCGGCCGCCATCGCGGCGTTTGTGTCCACCATTCTTCGCGGAGAGGCACCGACGGTATATGGCGACGGGGAAGCGACGCGCGATTTCAGTTACGTCGAAAACTCGGTCCACGCGAACGAGTTGGCCATGGAAATGGCCACGACCAGCGGCCAGTCGATCAATATCGCCTGCGGCGAAAAGATCAGCGTGAATCAAACCATCGACGAAATCAACAAGCAACTGGGCACCGACATTCAAGCCAAGCACGTCGATGAACGCCCTGGCGATATTAAACACTCCTGCGCGGACATTCGGCTGGCGAAAGAAATCCTGGGATACGAACCGGTCGTATCTTTTGAAGAGGGTCTCATGCGGACGATCGATTACTATCGTTCGATTGCAGATTAAGGATCAGTACCGCGACCGTGAGGGAGTGCCGTGTGGCATCGGCAACCTGAGTGCCGCGGTCCAAAGAACGCGGATCACTACGTCGGGTGGCATGGGTGCCAGGTGCCATGGCCAAGCGTAGCGCCGCCATGTCTTCCGGTGCGTCTTGACTCGCCGGGTGCCATGGGTGGCATGAGCAAGCGCTAGCTTGCCCGTGTCGGTGCCGTAGCTCGTCACTGGCTATCCGGCGGGACCGGTGCGAATGTCTCGGTACGTAACGAATACTACGGCGAAAACAAATGACGATTGAAGAAATCCAATCGCTAATCGAAAAGATGTACAGCGAGAAGGACCGCAAGCGCGGCACGCCCGCGACGTTCCTATGGCTCATGGAGGAGATCGGCGAACTGGCCGCCGCACTGCGAGAAGGCACCCGCGAGCAGATTCACGAAGAGTTCGCCGACGTCATCGCCTGGCTGGTCACCCTCGCCAACATCAACAATGTTGATTTAACCGAGGCCCTGCACGGCAAGTACGGCGACGGCTGCCCCGGCTGCGGCAAGCTGGTGTGCGCGTGCGATTCCAAACCGTAGGCAATACGACGCGCCGGTCTCTCTTCAAGAGGAGTTCTCCAAACTGGCATGTCGAGCCTCCGAGCCGCAGGCTTCAGCCTGCGCGGACGCACATGCGCAGGCGACGCTACCTGGAATGACAGCATGTCGATGAACAACATCGTCCACCAAGCGCGGTGGACGCCACGAACAACGGAGAGCTCTCCTACCAGATCGGCCAGTTCCGCACGCCGTCGATCAGCAGCACCTTCAAACCGGCCACCGTCAGGGCAACGCGATAGGCGATCTTGAAATGTCTCTCGGACACGCCCTTGACGACTTTCTTGCCCACCAGCGTGCCGGGAATCACCATGCAGATCATGACCAGGGCAAGCATGCCGAGCCGGCCGAACTCCAGATCGCGAAGAAGAATGAACGCGGGAATCTTCAGCATATGGATCACGAGCTGGCAGATCGCCTTGGTGGCGATGAGCCGCTCCTTCGCGAAACCTCGCCGGGCGAAGATCGGGGCGATGAGCGGTCCGATCGCACCGACGGTCAGCGCCGCCACGCCCGCCAAGAGCCCGATCGCGGGAAAGTCGAACCACCGCTCACGTCCCGCCCCGTCGCCCTTCGGCTTGGGAAGATAAGTTACGACTAGAATGAACGCCCCCACCAGCGTCTTGAGATAGGGCTCGCTCCGCTCGGGTTGGCCCAAGACCCAAAGCAGGTACATCCCCACCATCGCCCCGGGCACGGCGCCGCAAACGAATCGCCGCAGCGCCCGCCAATCCACGTTCTGCAAAAACGCCATGACGCGCGTGCCGTTGCTTGCGATCTGCACGGCCGCATGAGTCGGAATCGAATCCGCATGTGACAGAAAACAAAACATCGTCGCCAAAAGCAGAATCCCCCCGCCCATGCCCAGTACGGCGGACAGCATGGAAGTCAGCAGGGCGACAACGGCGAGGATGAGGTAGACGGTCATAGAGTGTGCCAAACTATAGACGCACCGGAATTGGTTATAGCCACGACGGAATCTTCGTGGCGGTCGTGCTCAACGCGCCATGCGTTGTCATCGAAAAACAGTTCCATGTTGCTCTCAATCGGATACTCGTTCCAACCGGCATCGCGCGAACTTGCCGAT
>JADFIX010000406.1 GCA_022566435.1 Planctomycetota bacterium | reverse complement strand
GGGCACGCAGAATGTGAGCTGCGTACCGGGCACTCGAATGCGACGATAGTTCCGGGACTCAGGCCGCGTCGTCACACCCAGCGGAACCTCGTCTCCAATTCGCAGAATATGACCATAACCAAACAGGCCTTCCGTCAACCTACTGAGCAGGTTGAAATAGCTCTCCTTCCAGGTCGAGTCTGTGATGGCATTCCTTGCAACTTCGGTCTGGGCGAACCAAACTTCCAGGTCGAGCAAGGGGGCGTGTTCGCGATCGGGCACATGACAATAGGAAACGGTAATGTTGTGATGGATCTGATTGAGCTTCCATTCGGGGCCATGGCGGACACGCTCAAGATCAGGTAGCGGCCGGTGACTCTGCAGCCGCATCTGAACGCGTTCGGCGAGTTTGCCAAGCGAACACGCGAGGGCGAGCGCCGTCAATTCGATGAGCCGCTGCACAGCTTCGTGATTCGGAGCGATAGGTGTTGACGAGCGATAGCGCGCTGCTATCGCCAGAAGACTACCCGCACCGGTGACTCCAGGCCCCATGGTTTGCAAGCTGGAGGACGGGCGAATCTGCGCATCAACCAGGCGAAACTCAATCGTTGGGCCGGGCAGTCGCAACAAAGCTTTCCGATAGAGAGCCATTTCCTCGTCGTACGTACCGCCAAGATCCTTCTGATGCCCCGCCAAGCGAACAGCCCGATTGCGCAAGTTGTCAGGCAGACCGGGAAGGTGCAGATATTCAGCGAGCATGGGAGGCAACGACTCATGTACACCCGACTGCTGCACCGCTTCGATCCGATCCAGGATTTCCTCGCAACGGGTTCTGTTTCGCGATTGGGCCGATTGTTCCGCTTTCAAGAGATTCGCGGCCAGGTTGGCCAAAAAGCGTGCGTTGTTGGGCTGCAGGCGGACGGATTCCCGGAGGTAATTCGCGGCCGCTTCTGGTCCGCTGACGAACAAAGCGTTCAGCGCCGCTTCGGAGAGGAAGTGCGCCTGTGCATTGTCGATGTCCATCTGAAATACTCGCTGAATGATCCACTTCAAGTCTGGCCCCGACAGTAGTTCCCGCGCTTCGCGGCAGCATGCAATGGCTTCATCGGCATGCTTTTTGGCAGTCTGGGGCGAAAGCTCAGGTGTGGATGGGTGCCGCTTCCGTACCTCCATGACGTTGTAGGTCAGATCCCCGAATAACGACGCTCGGGCAAACAGCGCCACGACCTCAAAAGCTGCCACATCGTTCGGGGTCTTCGCTTGTGGGCAGCCATCCTTTTGCATTTTGCGGATTCCTTCAATCGCCATCTTGAGCAGTGGCAAGACGTCCGGATCGGCGGATCGCCCGCGTGCCGATCCCCTTGCCTCGGCAACTGCGTCCATCACCCGCTTAATGCAGTCAGAGATGTTCCGCAATACTTGTTCGAGGCGGGCAGTATCTTCAGACATATTATGGTACCTCGTTCTGCGGACGAGTCTCGACATGCACGCGCATCCGCCATGAATGCTCATCCCCAACTAGGAGTGTGCGATCGTGATGGTACGCCGGATCCCAGCCCAGCGTCGCGGCGATGGTCGGCAGCGGCATGAGTCCGCGGGGAACGGTAGATTGTACAGTTGTTCCTTCTGGTTCATAAAGCATGATCATGCGATGATAAAGAACGGCAACCAACGGCTCGGATGGTGCCTCAGCCGCGCGGATCACGGGGCCGGAATGGCCTGCCAGCTCACAACTTCTCACTCGTTTGGTCACGGGGTTGTACCCGACGACGCGGATTCGCCCATCAATGTAACCCAGCAGCACCAAATCGGAGCACGGAAGATCGGCCAGATAGACAACCTCGCCGTCTGTCGAGCCCAAGTCTGTGGGAGCGGACATACGCGCTTCCTGGTCCTGCCACTGTGACCAGAATAAACGTTGGCTGTCGTCAATCCAAATGATGGCCTCGTATCGCGGTACAGCAACGGCCAGCCGCGCTCGTTGGTCGAGCGCGTGTGCGTTGGCATAGACATCGACCAACGCGAACAACCCGGTTTCCTTTAGCTGCACGCGGACTCGCGTTCTCGGAACCGACTGCGCCACTGGAATGCGAATTGGTGCATCTGTGTCCCTCGTTTTGAGCACTTTGTTCAACCCTGATGTGACTGATTCATGAACTTCCACGTCGCCAATTAATCTACCGATCACGAGTGTTCCATCTGGGCTCCATGCGAAGCAGGCCACATCATCCGCGCGATGGACGATGTGCCATCCGCTCGCTGGTTCCTGAAGATAAACGCTGAGCACTTGGTCCAAGCCAAGGACGGCTATAAAGCGGCGTGAAGGTTCCTCTTCGACCCTAGAGCTACCAACCGGATGAGACAGTGAGGTTGACTCAAGCCTCCCATCGACCAACTGCAAGATCTTACCCTCTGAAGTGGCGATGAGTGGCTGTGTCGTTGCTAATTGCACGAGTTGAGGTCGCACTCCCGCTGGCGCAGGGATTTCATGAATCGCTGACTCCTGCACAACGACGACTCGACTCTCCGCATCTGCAAGTCTGACAGTATGGCACAGGCTTACAGAACGCAATTTAAGATCTAGGCGGCTCACGCACCCATCGCCGTGGAGCACATGCGCTACCACGCCCGATCGAGCGACCTTCATGTCGCGGACGCGACCCGCAACGTGCCCAAGAAAATGAACATCCCGCGATTGCAGGTTGACCAGAGCCATCTCACCGTTTCGTCCGGCTACAACCACTTGCGGATAGCTGGGAGCGAACGCCACGACTTCGATCATGAAACCAAGCGAGAAAAGAACAGGCGTCTCCAGAGGCGGAAACACCCAAAGCGTACCGTCGTATGCCCCGGAAATGCAGCAGCGAGTCTTCGGGCAGACAGCCACGCTGTGAACGGCCCGTTCGTGACGGCCAAGCCAGCGTACAACAAACGACTCGCTCCCAACACGCGTAACTTCGATGGCAAGAAGTGGGATCAAGCCCCGAGACTGCATGATGCGGCAAGCCTCGGCTTCGCTGCCCTGTTGCCCTAGGAATACAAACGCATTGTGTACGTGCTGTGACGTAACACTAGGCCATTTGTGCAGCACTTGGCTTTCTTGACGGACAATCTCCGCCCATCGAGATAGACGTTCGGAAATAGCGTGACCAGTGGCCTTGAGACGCTCATAGTCACTTGCTAAATCAAAAACGAGATCTGCCTCAACTTTGCACTGAACAAAATCAAGTGATCCCAGCAGTTTCTCGGCATCCGAGTAATTTTGCGCACCAATCAATTGCCATGCCAGTTCGTCCGCTTTACGACTGTTTGCTGGTCGGCCTTTCTGAGGCAACCCCTTGGCTCGGGCGCGTTGGTCTTCGGGGGATCCCAGAAAATAGTCTTGCTTGCTGAAAAACTCGGCCAGGCGTTCGTGCGGGTTCCAGTCGGCTGCGTTGACGAAACGCGCTTTGACCCATTCGGCGACCTGCTGGTCCGTGATTTTCGCGAACAGCACCTCGGCGGAGTGGATTTTCCGGCCCGGCTTCAGTTGCGATAGGAAATCTTCCATCTTCTGGTCGGGCCAGGGAATGATTGGGGGCGCTTGCATCACCGTGTTGTGGATCTTGCGCGCCGAATCCGGAATCACCGGCCACGACAAATGCCCGAACAAATGGACGAGGTTCAGCCCCATGCGCACGCTGGCGGCAGCACGTGCGCGGTCAGTCCTGAGCGCCGTCCACGGCGCGGCGCGGGTGAGATATTCGTTGCCTGCCACCCAGATCGCGCGCAACTCCGCCACCGCCTTGCGGAATTCCAGTGCTTCGAAATGCGCGGTACAGGCGGCGAAGCGATCGTCCAATTCTTTGGTCAGCCGCTCTTCCTCGGCACCGTATTCACCCTCGCCGGGCACGGCGCCATCGAATCGCGAGGCGCAGAACTTGGTCACCCGATTGACGAAATTTCCCAGCACGTCGGCAAGGTCCTTGTTCACGACCGAAGAGAAATGCTCCCAGGTAAAATTGGTGTCCGAGCCTTCCGGCGCGTTCGCCATCAAATAATAGCGCCAGTAATCAGCCGGCAGGATCTCCAGCGCCGCGTCCATGAACACGCCGCGCCTTTGGCTGGTCGAGAACTTCCCGCCGCAATAATTGATGTAATTGAAGCCCTTGATCTGGTCGGCGCGCTTCCACTTCTCGCCGGACGCCATGATCGTCACCGGGAAGCCCACCGTATGGAAGGGGACATTGTCCTTGCCCATGAACTGGACGTAATGCACTTCGTTCAAGGCGCGGTCGCCGTACCACCAATCGCGCCAGGCATCGTTCCTGCCGGTGGCGTCCGCCCATTCCTTGGTCGCGGCGATATATTCGAGTGGCGCATCGAACCAGACATAGAACACCTTGCCTTTGAGGACGCCGTCCGCGATGTCGTCGGGCACCGGTACGCCCCAGGACAGATCGCGCGTGATGCCGCGGTCCTTGAGCCCTTCGTCCAGCCATTTGTTGGCGATTCCGGTGACAAGGTTTGGCCAATCGTCGGCATGGCCGGCGATCCATTGGCGCAGTTGCGGCACGAAGTCGGACTGCTTCAGGAACAAATGCACGCTGTCGCGGAGTTCGATATCGGCCGAGCCCGAGACGGCTGAGCGCGGGTCCTTCAGATCGGTGGGATCGAGCACGCGCGTGCAATTTTCGCATTGATCGCCCCGGGCGCGTTCATAGCCGCAATGCGGACAGGTGCCGATGATATAGCGGTCGGGCAGAAAGCGTTTTTCCGTATTGGAATAGACCTGCCGGGTCGAACGCACCTCCAAAGCCCCGCGTTTCCACAACGTGCGGGCGAAGGCCTGCGTCAGCTCGTGGTTCTGCCGGCTCGAGGAGCGCCCGAAATAATCCCAGGAAAGGCCAAATCTTTCTCCCAATTCTTTTTGAATCTGGTGCTGCTCGGCGCAATAGGCGGCGACATCCTG
>JADFIX010000405.1:3014-4950 GCA_022566435.1 Planctomycetota bacterium | reverse complement strand
CCGGCAATACCGGTGGTCAGCAGGGGCAGCGGGGCGACGGTGGGGACCAGCCACGCCGCCGCCCACCCGGCGGTAACCCCGGTCGGATCGAACATGCAGCCTGATCCATTCGTGTTCCTGCGCCGCCTTTGCCGCGATGTCCTGAGTGCCGTCCGTGGAGCCGTCGTCCACAATGATCCAGGTATCGGGACGCGTCGTTTGCTGGACAACCGATTCCACGGTGCGTTGCAGGTAGCGCGCTTCGTTGCGGACCGGCGAGACCACGAGAAATCTATGCGAACTCACTGCGTTTGGGGCTCCGGCAACAACGACCATCGAAGAAAACAGAAACTAAGCGGAGGCGGATGTCTGCTTTTTGACCATAGGCGACTCGAGCGCGAAACGCCTTCGCGTGCTACGAAACAGCGATGCCAATTGGCTCGCCGAGTTCTCCAAGTTGAATTCTTCTCGTACGCGCTTCTGCCCGTTCGACGCTAGTCTGAATGCCAGCTCTTTGTCTTCAAGCACTGTCCGCAATGCCTGAGCCAGCGCCTCTGCGTCACCGGGCGGAACGACAAGCCCACAACTTGCACCGTCCTCAACCAATTCCGACACGCCACCCACGCGGGTCGCCACGACCGCCAAACCACGGGCCATCGCTTCCATCAGAACAATCGGGACGCCTTCAGAGAAGCTCGCCAGTACGACAACGTGGGACGATTGATACATCTCATCGACCCGCGCAGGCTCTACGGACCCGGTAAGCGTCACCCATTCGGCGAGCCGTAGGTCCGATAGGCGTCTTTCGATCTGCCCACGCAGGGGACCGTCGCCGACAAACGTGCAGTGGAAATCCACACCTTCGGCGCGCAAGATCGCCAGCGCCTCCAACAATAAGAGGTGCCCTTTTTCAGGGGAAAGACGGGCCACGCATAGAACATGTCGCAGGGCGTTATCCCGCTTGGCCGTCATGTCGCTTTTCACGGGCACGCCACAACGTACGATGTGGAGTTTATTCCAATCTTCCGTCGGACAGGCCATCATCAGTTGCGATCTGCCGTACTTGCTGACGCAGCTCACGAATGCCGCTTGCGCGACTTTCTCCGGCAAGCGGTGTTTCGGCATCTCTAGCAACTCGGACCCATGGATGGTCATACTAAAGGGTATTCGGGCCAATCGTGCCGCCAACATCCCCGTGCTCGATCCGCTGTTTCCGAAGTGGCAATGAATATGGTCGAAGCCCTCATCGACCAGCCACCTTGCAAGCAAGACCGCTTCCCCGAAATAGCATAGCCAAACGAATCGTCTCCGAAGAGTCAGACCCGATTTCAATACCGCAAAGAAAATCGTTCGAACCGAGAGCACAGGTCGCGTAAGAACCGTCCAGAGCTGTGCGAAGAAAAACTCACCGAGCCGAGGAGGTACGAGCCAGCGGGTCGTGCGCGCTTCCGCCTGGGCCTGTGCACCCAACGCATCGTCTGCCGTCGGTCGCCGCACAGACATAGTCGCTAGATCCAGTCCGGCGGCGCGCAATTGGAGTACCTCGCGCATGATGAACGTGTGCGATACAGTAGGATATCGGCTTGCCAGGTACGCCACCTTCATCAGGTTCTTCTTGCCTTTCGGCGGAACATGAGATCGGACAGTCCGCACAACTCCATGCGCAGTAGCGTGGGTGAAGACACCCCCGACACCCCAGCCAAGCGATCCTCGTGAATGAACCGTCTCGCAAGCCGGAAGGGATCATCGCCGCCCGCGTTGGCCCCCGATTCAACCGTGACCGCGCACGAGAAGCCGGCGGACGCCACGGCACGTACCACCCGCTCATCGATATCACCATTCGGATAACAAAATGAATGGGCCGATATCTTCAGACCCTCCGCCAGCCGGCGTCGCGAGCCCGCAACCTCCTCTTCGAGTGCGGACTCGACCAGTTGGGTCAGGATTTCATGCGTCC
>JADFIX010000405.1:1548-3004 GCA_022566435.1 Planctomycetota bacterium | reverse complement strand
CTCACTTCGACATGGCAGTCAATTGAGACCAATCCATGATGAGGTCGTTTGTCGAGAAGTCGCCAACGTTATTCGCGAGACACGAAATACGCTGGACCAGTTCCACGCGTTTCTCCGGCGGCAAAAACTTCGCAAAACGCACAATGGACTCCGGATTGACATCGGAGGGACACGAAGGGTCGGGCGGTCCCATGGTGCGGCATACGTCCGTGATCGCGGACGCGTCCCCCCCGGGGGCGAGCGCACTCACCGTACACGCCAGTCGATCGTACCAAGGCACGCGAGCCGTACCGATCAGGTCGGTGATCACAAAAAACGTCGCCTGAATCCCCAACCTATCCAGAATCGGCACCGCATACTTGAAGTTATCCTGATAGCCATCGTCGAACGTGATCGCCGCGATCGGACGACACCGCCGGCCGACCTCGGACGACGCCCCCACCGCCGCGTAAAGCGGCAACACTTCGTAATGCCGCCGAAGCAGCAGGCAATGTTGCTCGAACGCCTGCGGTGTGACTACCAAGTCGGGGAGCGAATACCGGTTTTTGTGTTCGATCGGCAAAACGCGGTGATAACACAGCACGACCAGCCTACCTCGCGCACGGCGTTCGCCCCATTTCAACAGCGCGGAACCGCGGCACCCCGCGGAAATGCAAGATCGCGCCCAACGCTTGATCACCCGGAATCGCCTTTCTTGCGGTGCCGCAGAAACCTCGCCGGAATGCCCGCCCACACTTCATGGTCCGGCACGTCCTTGGTCACAACACTGTTGGCCCCGATGACCGCACCGCGACCAATCGAGACGCCTTGCAGAATCGCGGCGCCACGCCCGATCCATACATCGTCATCGATCGTAATCGGTGAAGCGCGGAATCCCTGCTCACCGATTGGCACCGAGGTGTCGTCAAAGACGTGATTGTTGTCTCGAATGCTGACGTACTCACCGATGAGACAATTGTCGCCGATCGTAATACCCGCGTGGGCGCTGATCAGACAACCGCGGTTTATGCGAAAACCGTCGCCCACCGAGATCCGAGCCGGCGCCACGGTCTCAAAGAGAACGTTATCGTAAAGGTTGCCGGAACCACCCAGCCAGACCTCGCGGCTTCCCAAGAATCGTATGGGGCCGTACACATAGACACCGGCGCCCATCCTGCAGACGCTCGCCCGCACTTCCGCCGCCCAACACAATCGACGAATCTTGCGCGTCACCGGATGCGTCAGCCGTAGCGTGATACTCAGGGCATGCAAGACGAACTCGCGAAATCTCGTACGAAACGCCATCGATTCACCCGGCGATCGCCCCGCGGCGGTGGCCACCCATCGCTCTCGGTCTTCACTTTGTTGCACAAGGTTCGGCGTAGGTTCGCTCATTGCACTTGGCGCTCCGACGGTCGGGCACTGCGCCAACGTATCGTCTTGATCGGCGGAGGTTCCCTGCGCCGATCACTCACCA
>JADFIX010000405.1:0-1538 GCA_022566435.1 Planctomycetota bacterium | reverse complement strand
AGGCTGATCATAGATCCAATGAACGAACTGTGATCCGCTCGCGCCTCTAGATGATCGTTGAGCGCGGCACGAACCGTATCCGCGACGAACCATCCGCGATCAAGCGTCCTCGCATCCGTGAGAAGATCGGTGATGTAACCCCGTAGCGGACCGCGCATCCACCCTCCAAAATCGCTCACCTGCCGCCCCTTGAAGAATCGCTTCGTCACGCGAATCCGATCCAGTTTGTGCAGCGCCAACGCACAAAACATCAGGGCATACGGGGCACCGGCAGGCAGGCCCGTTCGCTGCCAGCGAACGCCCGCGACCTCGGCAAAACAACGGCGCATGACCTCTAGGTACAATCGATGACGATATCGCCAGCCGTAAGGTAGGGAACCAGCGAAATCGAAGAAATCGTTGTCGAAAAACGGATGATCCGATTCGACGCGCCAACGCATCAACGCGGTGCCACATGACGTGCGGCGACGCACCCGGTGGGCGAGTAGAAACGCTTGCGCGGCGCCCATCGGGGTCTCACCCGGCATGGCCATCAACGCCCCCTCAAACGCCTTGCGGGCATCGGTGAAATCGCAGCCTTCCATCGCCTTTCCCAGAATCCTGTGCCGAAAATCCGCCGGACATTGTATGTCACGCCATTGCCACAGCGCGGCCGCCGCCTTTTCCCGAGTCGTTGCACACCACCAGTTCTTCTTGATGAAGTTACCACCGAGAATCGCGTCGCCGGCGTATCCGTTCAAGATGACGTCGCATTTTCTCGCCACCTCAACCACGTAGGGCAGCACATGAAAATCGACGGCCGGCAACTGGCCTTCCGTAAGCCACACGCCGAAAGCCGCGAGACGTTTCAGGTACCCGCCGTCAAAGACGAAGCTTTGGTGCGGACTACCGACAGCGTCAGCCGCCGCGGAAGCATAGCGCAGGTCTCGGCAACCCTCGACGCCCCACGTGAAACTCGGCACGTCGGCGGGGTCCGGCGTGGCCGCCAGCAGCACGCGCGAATCGAGCCCACCGCTCAAGGGTACACCCACGGACGAGGAATGGCGACAGATTCGTTCGACGCCGCGCCGAAGTAGTCCCCCGAGTTGCTGCGCTGCGGCTGAGAAATCGAGGTCGTCGCGTTCCTGAAACTCGTAGCCCCAATAATTTTCGGATTCCATGCCCGACGCTGACACCGTGGTCCGGCTTCCGGCGGAGAGGAGCCGAATGTTACGAAAAAGCGTGATGTCGGATACGAGTTCCCCGGTCGACAGCATGAGACAGATCGCCAACGGGTCCACGTCGGTCGGCACGACACCGACCGCCCAAATCCCCTTGATTTGACCGGAAAACAGAAAAGCTGATCGATAGGAGGCCACGTAGATTGGATACATCCCGTGGCGATCCGTGATCAATTCCAGCCGGCGGCGGTCGCCATCCCAGATCGCTGCGGCAAAAGGACCGTTTGTCGCGGCCAATCGTCTCGCTGTCGCGTCGTCCAAAAAGGCCCGCCGCGCCGCCGCGATTGGATCCCACCGCTCGGTTGCGTCGCCATCGGT
>JADFIX010000404.1 GCA_022566435.1 Planctomycetota bacterium | reverse complement strand
GGCGCTGTTTCGCATCTTCCTCCCGGACGACGACGGCACGCACAGCCTATCGCGAAGAAATCGGTCGGGACGCGGCATCGTCATCCACTTGTGGAAGCATACGATAAGGGTTCCGATTGCGTCCCTGGACCGGTATCGGGATGGATCGTACTCCTTCCGGGCATTTGGCAACAGGCCGGCATTTGCACCACCGAACATCGCAGCGCCCCCCACGAATTTCAACAAGATAGCGACACGATCGTCGTCTGCGATCGTTGTTCGCCCCATCGGGGCAGCGACATGGCAGCCCAGGGCACCGCCCTGGGAACCGGAACGCAACAACGTAAGAATCCTGAAAGGGCGCAACAGTCAAATTCTAACGTCGCCATCGTTTTCTGGTTCGATGAACGATACGGCTTGGGATTGATTGTATCGCCCCTTCAGGGATTTTTTGTCCCGCGCGTCGCAAACCCAGGGCGTTGCCCTTGTTGTTCTACACAAGTCGCTAGCAGCTACGATCTACGCAAGTCGCTAGCCACGTTCTATGCCACGCGTGCGAACACGAACAACAGGGGCGAACCGCGAACACACGCGAGGCGTAGATCGTACGCGCGGCGAATATCGATCGCTAGCGACTTGTGTAGAACAACGAGGGGTCATACCCGCGGCTAAAGTGCCCAGGTCCCTCCAGGACCAAGAATCGATCGCCGAGGTGGATCGGAAAAAATACGGAGACACTGCATCAATAGGCATCTGGGCGTTTCGAAAGATGTTTACAAGAGTGGTGAAAGGCAGGTCCGCTCGCCGAATTTGGTGTCGCGATGGTCGGCGTGTACCATCGCCACGTCAGTCGACCGTCAATGCTGAATACCTGGAGCACGGGAATGGTCTCTGTTCGATCTCGGCGTGTCATTATTCTTGCGGTGTTGCTTGCCACCGTTGTGCTGGGATTCCTATATTCCACATGTCAGCCGGCCGGCGATTACGTTCGCCTGATGAATGTCGGGAAGGCGCTTCTGGAAAATAGAAACGCCGCCAAATCGGTCGAGACTTTTGAAGCGGTCGTGTTGTTTCAGTCGCAATCAGCCGAGGCATGGCGAAACCTCGCACGAGCCCAACTTCTTGCCCGCACGACAGAGGAAGCGCTGGTCTCCCTCGACGCGGCGCGAAAGGTGGAGCCCGAATCCGCGGCCGCCGCATACCTGAAAGGCCTTGCCTACTCGCGATTGTCGCGGTTTTCCGATGCGGTCACCGCATTCGAAGAAGCGGCGCGACTCGACACCGAAACGGCGGCTATCCGTTACCAACTCGCCAGCGCGTATCAGGCCGCTGAGAGACACGAACAGGCCAAGACGCAGCTCCAAGAAACGATCCGCCTGGACCCGCTGCACGCCAGCGCCCACTTCCAACTGGCCGGCTATGCGAGAAAGGAGCGTGATCGTGTCGCGTTCCCGAAGTACCAAGAGGAGTTCATACGCCTTCGAAAGCTTTTCGGCGACGAATCCCGCTCTGCGCAAGCGCTGGAAAACTGTATCCACACCGGGCCGGAGCCATGGACTCCGGACGACGACACACGCCTGTCTCGACCACCGGCCACGACGATCGACGTGCGGTTCACTGACGTCACGTCCTCGTGGATGCCGACGGGCGGGCCGACCGCCACCGCCGCCGATGTCATCGAAGTCGACAGCCACGGTCGTTGCGTGCTCATGTTTGCGGACAACACCGCATCTCTGACACGCATGACGATCACCGAAGGGGAAACGGCGGAATTGGAGCCGGTCATTCTCGACACTCCATTGGGCGGCACAGTCGTGCAGTGTCTGGTTGGCGATTTTTTGAACGACATGCCTAGCGGCAAGAAATACGACCCGGCGACCGACGCGCACGAGGATCTCTTGCTCGTGGGTCGTGAAGGCATCCGTCTCTTGAAGTTCCTTCAAGAAAACGAATACCAGGACGTGACAGACGCATCGGAGATGTTAGGCGTCGGGGCCGACCGTGCCCGCTGGGTGGACTACGATCACGACGGCGACCTCGACTTGCTCTTGGCCCGTGAATCGGGCGCGGAGCTGTGGCAAAACGCCGGAAACGGGCGGTTCGAAAACGTCACCGAAAGGGTCGGGATCGAGCCCACTGGTCAGGTGCGTGACGTGTTGGCGATCGATCTCGATGCCGACATGGCGATTGATATCATCTTGGCGCGAGGCGAAAAACCCACACTCATCTATCGCAACCAGCGCGCGGGACGATTTGCACCGCTACCGGATCCGCCCGGCCCTATGCCGCCCGCCAACATGTTGGTAGCCGACGACTTGGACAACAACGGATACCCCGACCTCGTACTCATCAGCGACACCGGTGCTACGATTGTCTACGGTAAGGTGCCGCAGCGCGGGCACATCGAGTTTTTGAACCTCGTGCCGACTGCGGTCGCGTTGATCGACTACGATAACGACGGCTGGCTCGATATCATCGCCGTCGGTCATCAGCGAGAAGATCACGATCGAGGTCGAATTCGTCTCTGGCGAAACGGTGGCGGGAATCAATGGATCGATATGACAGACGCGACCGGCCTCGCTGAGGTCGAGCTACCCGCCCTGACGGGGGTCGTGGCGGGAGACTTGGACGGCGACGGGGATACCGATCTCACCTTGCTCACCGGCCACCCATTGCGCTGCCTTCGCAACGACGGAGGCCACGTCAACGGACAGCTCAAGCTCCGTTTGACCACAATCAAGACAAATCCCAGCGCCCTCGGTACACACGTGGAAGCTCGGGACGGACTCTTCTGGATTACACGGTCGGTCTCATCCCAGGCGATCGAGCTGGGTATGGGCGGTCGAACGAATCTTGATTGCGTCCAGACGATTTGGACGAACGGCGTGGTGGACAATAAATTCGAAGTCGCCGTCGGACCGGATACGCCGCCGATGACCATCCTCGAGAAAAACGTCGCGACCGGTTCCTGCCCGTACCTGTATGCCTGGGACGGATCGAGTTTTCGATTCGTCACCGACCTGCTGGGGAACTCGCCGCTGGGGCTTTCGCTCGAGCGCGACGTACTGCTGCCGTCCGATCCGGACGAATTCGTCTTGGTTGGCGATGAAACGAATCTCCGACCGCGCCGAGGCAAGTATGTGCTGGAACTGACCGAAGAAACGCGCGAACTGTTATATCTTGACTACGCCAAGCTCATCGCGGTCGATCACCCGCCGGACCGTGAAATCCATTCGACGGACAAGCTTATGATGCCGCCGCCGTTTCCACCCTCGGAATTGTGGGCGATGTCATCCGCGTGGAGCTTGCTCACCGCGGTCGGCGATGACGGCGTCGATCGGACGAAGGCATTGCAATCCATTGACGGAGACTTCGCGGCGCCCGGCGTCCCCCTTCCCCCGCCCTATCGCGGCATGTGTCACCCGCTCGCGCTGACTCTGGATTTCGGCCCACTCGATTCGGACCGGCCCTACGTCTTGGCGTTAACCGGCTGGCTGCAATACGGCGATGCCAGTACGAATATCGCTATGTCGCAAAACAAATCGCTGACCATTATTTCGCCGATGCTGGAAGTCGAAACCGGACCCGATTCGTGGACGCGGATTGACGTCAACGTCGGCATGCCCGCCGGAAAAACGAAAACGATTTTGGTCGACCTCGCCGGTAAACTTCCGCGCGGCGCAGGCCGCTTACGCCTTACGACAACCTTCGAAATCCGCTGGGACCGGATTGCACTTTTCACGCGGAGCTCCGACTCGGGAATTCGAAAATACGAGCTTCATCCTGATTCGGCGGACCTCTATTTCCGCGGCTTTTCGGAAATCAAGTCCCGCGCCCCAGGCCATCCCCCAACACCCTCCTTCAAGGACGTATCCGCGACACCCCCTTGGCGAACCACACTTCAGGGATGGTGCACGCGATACGGTGACGTTTTGCAGTTGGTCAACGCACGCGATGAAGAACTGGTACTGATCAACGCCGGCGACGCCCTCACGCTGACCTTCGATGCCGCATCGTTACCGCCTCAAGCAAACGGCATGAGGCGGTCCTTCTTCCTCTATACCGTCGGTTGGGATAAGGACGGCGACTATAACGTCGTGGATGGTGATACGGTCGAGCCATTACCCGTCACCCCCCCGGCGAAAGATGCGTTCGACGAAGCGGATGAGACGAATTGGCGGGCGCGTTTCAATACGCGATGGGTGCCACGCGATCAGTTTGCCCCGGCCCCATGAACCGCCGCAACATCCTTGAATTCGTCGAGAAAGGCCAGGCCTGTATCGATAGCCTGCTCAAGGTTTCGCACGCCCTCGACATAGGTCAGCAACTCCCCGTCGCCTCGGATCGCCAAACGATCCTCGAGTGGCTGCGAATCAGGGAATAGTTTCAATCCATTCTGCCACGCCGTTCTTGCCTTGTCGTACTGTTTCAGTTTCGTAAGCGCGTCCCCCAGACCGACGTGGGCGCGGACGTAGAATGGCTTTTGCGCTCGGTCGGGGTCTTTCGATTGCAGCTCGATACAACGCCTGAAATCAACCGCCGCGTCGTCGGAATGGCGCAATGCGCGTGGCCAGTGAAGATGGTTCATGGCCCGGCAATACACCGCCTCCCACGAATCCGGCTTTCGTTTCAGGACAATATCCAGTTGGTCGAGCGCCTTTCGGGCCAGCATCCCCTTGCTCACCACTGCCGCGATGCCGCCGCACGTGGGCATCTTGTCGATCAGGGCACAGGCCCATTCCACCTTCAGGCGATCACTGGCCGGATCAGCCGAGGATAGTTTCTCGAGGAAGTCGATCGCTCGAACGTGTGCTGCATAACTCGCACAGCGCGACCGATAATGGCTCGCGAGCGCGTAAGAGGAAAAATCGTCTCGAAGCGCCTTTTCGATCTCGCCCAGCAGTCGTTCGACCACATCGGGCGGAGGCACTTGCGCTTTTGCGGTGCCTTGATCGACCTTCCGTTTCATCGG
>JADFIX010000403.1 GCA_022566435.1 Planctomycetota bacterium | reverse complement strand
ACGGGTGAGGACGAGAAGCCGTATCGCCCCACCCTCAGCATGTGGATCGCCGTCAATGCAGACCAGGTCAGTCCGGGCGCGATGTGTCGGCCTGACGAGGTGAACCTTAGCCTCGCATTGGATGGCCTGATGCGGTTCGCCCTCGAACACGAATCTGGAGGCTACCGTCCCGGACGAATCGAGGTGCGCGACTCTGCTCTCGCGGAGTATCTTGAAGCCCAGTTACGCGACACGGGCATTGCCGTGGAATTCCGTGAAAAGCTCCTTGCTTTGGATCGGGTCATGGTTGGCATGGCAGAACATTTCATCGGCAAGCGGCTCCCTCCAGGAGCGCGGAGCGAATCGGCTCGGGCGTCCCGGGGTCCAGGTAGTAGACGATGGGCTCCACGGGCTCGCTCACCGCCTGAGACGGATTCCGCTTCTCCAGACGGTGCCGGCGGATGAAGCGCATCGTCATGGGCTCACCCAGCGGCGCCGAGTAGTCCTGATAGGTCGAGCCGCCGAACCCGGCACGCGGATCGTATATGCGGGGCTCGTAGGTGCCGAGCTCAGGGAGCTCGATGAAGGAGTGATGAAGGCGGATCGTGGGCGCATCGGCGCTGGCCGCGACGTCACCCACGCCCTGGAAGCCATCGGCGTCGCCACCGCCTCCGAAGCCGCCACCGCCGCCCGTCGCGCCGGGCTGCAGCACGAAGGTCAGCGACACCTCGATCTCCGTGTTCTCCGGAAAGCCCATGGTCATGGGCATGTAGATAGCGCTCCGGCTGGGCTCGACACGGTACGTTCCGGGCCGCATCCTCCGTCCGTAGTTGCCCACGTCCTGCATCAGGAAGTCGGTCAAATCCACGAGGACCCGCTCGCCCGTCACGGCCGCGACCGTGAAGCCGTAGAGCGTAGCGGGGGCAAAGGCGTCCTCTACGGCCTCGACCTCGCTGGGGTTGGTCGACGACGAACGGAAGCGGTAGTTGGGTTGGACCATCAGGACCTTGGGGCCCACCCGATTGAAGCGCACGGCGCGGGAGTTGCCGCTCGCCCCCCGGTCGATGCCGAGGTCGTTGGAGCCCAACCCGGCACCGACCCCGACCATGTGCATCAGATCGGTGTCCCACCGGGAGATCTCCATCCACATCTTGCCGGCGGACTCCTCCCAGTAGAGCGGCATGAAGCCGTCGATCTTCTGCATGCCCTCCGTCTTGTCCTCGATGGACGGCGGCGGACCACTTGGATCGTCACCTTCCCCTCGACCCTCTTGGGCGTATGCCGATGTCGGAGTGCCGAGGAAGAAAACGAACGCGCAGACACTGGGGAAGAAAGTGAACGCGCAGATACTGAGGAGCGGGGTGGCCTTCCGGTGCATGGGGACCTCCTGAACGAGCGTGGTTCTCGTACGTGCCGTGTCTTGCCTAGTGCACCCGCACTAGTACCAAGTGCTAGTCGGACAGATGAGATGGTAGTCAGTCGGGGCGGATGGTGCCATGCTTGTGGCCCCCCACCGGTCACACGCATCTTGGTGGCCAGGTCGATCCCGCCAGTGATGGATTGCCCGGGTCCGGTATCCCAGGGAGTAGAGCCATGTCGCACCTGTGTTTCGCCCAGTCCGCGTCGACCGCCACTTTCGCCGCCATCCTCCTGCTGGGAGGGGTGGTGCCTGCGTCCGCGCAACTCGTGAACGGGCCCACCAACCACCACCCCAATCCGTATGCCACCATCAACGACTACTTCGTTCTGCCGGACGGACGGGAGTGGGGCTCGACCAGCGCGGTCCGTTTGGACGCGCTGTTGCTTTTCAACATTCGCGGTGGGTTATGATCAACCATACTTCCAAGTGCTTTTACGGCTTGGCGATATTCTGTATGGCCGTGACGCTTCGTCCGAATTCGTTAAGTCCTTTGGGTTACCAAGAGCTCATCGGAGCAACCGAAGGATGGCACATCGTCACGTCGAACATCGCGCTCGTTGTACTCGCGCTGCTGATTGGACTTCGTCTTTCGCTCATCGCCAAGTACCACCACGAGCTAAACTGCAAAGCGTACCTATTCTACGCAGAGAGATTTCGTGCCGACATACTTTCGGACCTTCGAGGCAGTTCCACCGAGAAAGGAGTCACATCCGAGAGCAAGGATGGATAGCCCGTGGATGACATCCCAGCATACGACGAACAGTACTTTGCCGCTTTACGGGAGGCGGTTCCGAAATACAGGTCGTGGAACAAGGACCAGAGAATAGTCGACCTAGTTATCGAATGCGCTTGCGATCATGAGTCTTTGAGCGCCCTTGATATCGGTCCGGGTTTCAACAATCTCGCGGCCCTTTTCGCGGAAGCTGGCTTTCGTGTTTCAACCGTCGATCTAAACGAAACACGACTGGTGGCAGCCGGAAAACCCAATTGGCCGGGAGTCACCGCGCTGGAGGGCGATGGACGCGACCTTCCCTTTGTTGCTGAAACGATTGACGTGATTACTTACAACAGCGTATTCGAGCATTTTAACTCGCAAGATGCAAAACGTGCTTTGCGTCAGGCTAATCGAGCTTTGCGCCGCGGCGGTTTCTTGGTCATTTACCTGCCATCAAGGAGTTGGGCCAGCTATTTACTTCGACGAATACACAGATGTAGGATGGGCACGGACCCGCCAGGAATCGATGATACGCAAGATCCAACCCACCAGCACTGGTATTCACTCTCTGAACTGATGGCGCTCTGTGAGCCGTTGTTCACGTTGCAGCGGTCCATGTTTCTTGTGTACGGGACGCATAATTTCCCACAGTTGCTGCGACCAATCGCACGATTCATTCAACTCATACTTGATAAGACGGGACTCTCGAAGTCTCGCTTCATTGGCCGTTTGTTCTCGTTTCGAATGATCTTGTTACTCCGTGTCAAAAAGTCGCGCTGATTGCTGGCTAACATGTATATGGCCCCTAGAGTCAAGTAGTACGCAGGTTCCGCGCCGGTAAAGTCTATGTAATTCGCAGCCGAAGGAACGCACGCCTTACCGCAACGTCGTTCCAAAGTTTGCCGCGTCGGGTGCGCTCGCCGCGCATGTTCAGGATGTCAGCGATCTGCTGAAAGCTGAAGTGCGGGCGCAGTGGAACCAGAAAGTCGCGCAAGTCCTCGTAGGCTTCGTCGGCTTGTCGTTTGACTGCGATTCCTGCGGCGCTTGCGCCGTTGCGACGAGCTTCGTCTGTCAAGTTTCGGCACTCTGGTCGAGCCGCGCCCAGCTTTACACCGCGACGCTTTGCCGCAGCAAGAGCGGCTTTCGTGCGCTCGCTAATTCGACGAGCTTCGTCTTCGGCAACGGCTGCCAAAATGTGGACCGTCAACTTGTTGGCGTACGGATTGTCGCAAGCGACAAACTCAATTCCGGATTCCATTAACGCGGATGTGAATGCTACGTTCCGCGCGAGCCGATCAAGTTTGGCAACAACAAGCGTAGCGCGGGCGCGCTTGGCATGAGCGATAGCCTTCGCCAGTTCAGGGCGATCTGAGCGCTTGCCAGTTTCAGTTTCAGTGTACTCGGCTAGAACATTCGCGTCCGCTTGTCGCGCGAAGTTTGCCACGGCGGCTTGCTGAGCTTCCAGGCCAAGTCCGGAGCGCTCTTGCTTCCGAGTTGAAACCCGGTAATACGCGATCAAGTTAGTCATCGAAATCTCCCCAAAGTCCAAGTCGTTGTGCTTCGTCCACAATCTCTTCAGCATCCGGCACCCAATGTCCGCGCAGGTTGTCCAGATCGGTGGCGGAAGCACCGGCTTCCAACGCTTCATTGAAGGCCAACGCGCAGACGATGCATGTGATGGCTTTGTCCAGCAGTTGTCGTTCGTTCATTGCAATGTTCCTTTCATGTCATGTGGAGGTGTGTGTTTCCCTACTAGTCGAGCGTGCCCCGAAAAACGGAAACGACGATTAGAAACCGTGCGATGCCAACCAGGCTATTTCTGCCTCCAATGCCTGTTTACGCAGCGCAAACGGACCAATAACAGGTCCACCCACAGGCGCCAGATCCGCTGTCCAGCGCCCGTCATCGGTAGGCTCGACATGTGATGCTCGACGTACAGTTGGTTTACCCAACTCGAGCATCGGCTGAAGAGCGTCGGAGTAGATAAACTGGATCGTGCCATCACCTGAGATGTTGACGTTCATCGCTGGTCCGCCTTCTGTTTTGCGGATTGTGAAAGTTCAGGCTTCGTTTCATCCTTGGTCGTCACGCCCAGCGCCTTCTCGATCGCCTTCGTTGCGTCCTTGCACTGGGTTCCGTTGTAGCCTTGCGCGTCCACGGTGGTTTGACCGTCCGGTTTGATGTCGATGATGATTTGTGGCATGGCTTGCTCCTTACTTCTGGCAGACTAAACGAATCGTTCCGTCCTTGAGTGTTCTCTCGCTTACTCGGAATCCTTGTAGGCGAGCCTTGCGCTTGGCGGCTTCGGTGGCGTAGACCTGGCGAAACTTGTCTAACTCCGACTGTTCGCCCCAAGCGCCTTCGTAGTTGTCGTAATGCGCTTTGCCGTCCTTGAACACGACGGGATAACTCCATCCCTTGAGCCTTACCGTCATGCCAGTGATCTCAGATCCGTCGTATAGCGTGACGGTGTCATTGAGCGAGAACTCAACGCCAAGGCGCGTGCAGGCTTTGACAAACGCAGTCCGGTCCTTGATTTCAACTTCAACAGTAGCCGTGTGTGACATCTTTGTTTTCCTTTCGATCCAACTAGTCGAGGATGGTTTCAAAAAGCGGAAACGCTATTCGTCGTCAAAGCTGATGGCTCGCTTGGGACGGGCAACCATCAACTCATCAAGCTGCTCACCAATCGTGCCCAGCTTGTCGCGGATGGAATCACGTAGAGGTTCCGATTGCTTCAGCCAATCAGGTGAGATTCCTTGCACAGCGTCCTTAGCCTCGGACACCAATTGGTCCAAATCCCCATTGCTGCCGATGGACAGCGATTTGAAC
>JADFIX010000402.1 GCA_022566435.1 Planctomycetota bacterium | reverse complement strand
AATCAGCAGGTGGAACTCGCGGCGAGCGACACGGGCGATGGAGACGTGGACCGGTCCGAGCGGCAAACGAGCGACGAGGTCTTGGAATCATCTGAACGAGGCGGTCCGATGCCGGGGTCGACCGTCATGCGTCGACGCGGATCCCTTGATCGAACGACGGCCTTGGATACGAGCTCGCCGCCCTGGTATCGATCGGGCCTGGTCGCTTTGATGATCGTGCTCGGCGTCGTATGGGTGGCTTATTGGGCAGTGCGGCGGTGGATGCCGTCGGTGCGAGCCGCCGAAAGTAGTGTTTTGCGCATTGTCGCGCGGACGACCCTGGCGCCAAAGCAGCACTTGGCCCTGATCCGAGTGGGCCGCCAATTCGTATTGATCGGCGTTTCGCCCGACCGGGTGGATCGCCTTTGCGTCATCGACGATGCGGCGGACGTTTCGGAGCTTGCGCTTCGAACGGACGGCGGCGGCGCGGTGAACGCGTCGAAGTTCGACGAGGAGTTAGTGCGCGAGCTAGGCGAATATGGTCGCGGCGAGGAAATCGAATCAAGAGAGAGTCCTCCTCGCAGGGCAACGGTGTCGGAGCCGCGTCCATCCTTGACGGCGCTGTTGACCAGGCTCCGTAGCCTACAGACAGACTGATCCGCCGTCGCAGGGCGACGCGGAATTTCGTGCGTGGGAGTCGCACATGACGATGGAGCATGGATGCTCAACGACGGCGCGCCTGGCGGCAGGGATTCTGCCGGTATTGTTTCTATTCGGGCAGGGCGCGTACGCGCAGTCGCCCGCGCCCTCCTTCGATAATTCCTTCCACGTTCCCGATGTGACCGGCGTATTGCCGACGGCCAAGGATGCCGAAGGCGTTACCCAGACACTTCGAATCTTCGTCCTCATGACGGTCCTGACGCTGGTGCCGTCGATTCTGGTGATGACGACGGCGTTTCCTCGGATCATCATCGTTTTGGCGCTATTGCGTCAGGCGATCGGCACACCGCAACTTCCTCCCGGGCAGGTGCTGCTCGGGTTGTCCTTGTTCATTACTATGCTCGTTATGGCACCTACATGGCACAAAATCCAAGACGACGTCGTGGGCCCCTATTTTGACGGTCAAATGGCGCAGGCGCGGGCGCTCGATCTGACGACCGGGCACCTGAAGGACTTCATGTACCGCCAGATCGCGCAGGCGGGAAATGACGAGGATGTGTTCTTGTTCTTGGAATACGCCGAGCAGCGTGAGATACCGACGGGAACGAAAATCGAGGTCGGCGAGGTTCCGATGACCGTCATGGTGCCCGCTTTCATCCTGAGCGAGTTGAAAACGGCGTTCATCATGGGATTTCGAATTTACCTGCCGTTTCTGGTCATCGACATGGTGATCGCGACGGTTCTGATTTCGATGGGCATGATGATGCTTCCGCCGGTGCTCATCTCTCTTCCGTTCAAGATACTGCTTTTCGTATTGGCGGACGGCTGGCATCTTGTGGTGGGAACGCTGCTTAATAGTTTCGCCTGATCGAAGGCATTCGAAAGGTTGAAGTGAAATGGATTTTTCGTCAGCGATCGAACTGGGACGCGGCGCCTTTTGGATGGCGATCACCACATCGGCTCCCGTACTGGTCATTGGGCTCGCCGTGGGCTTACTGATTTCGTTTTTTCAGGCGGTGACGCAGCTCCAGGAACAAACGCTTACGTTTGTGCCGAAGATCGCCGCCATGGTGGTCGCAGCCGGTATCTTTATTCCGTGGATCGCGAACCGCATGGTCTCGTTCGCACAGGATATGTTCGGCTCCACACCCTGGTGATACGAAGCGCGGCGCTTGTCCGTGTAGAGCACAAAAGGGTCGAGGGCTGAAGTTGAAATCGACCGAGGATTTGAGACACCGAGGTGAAAAGTTGCCCTGGGCGCTTACTGACATCTTTTCGGCAATGCCCGCCTTTGCCTTGGTTCTATTTCGGATGACCGGTTTGATGATCACCGCACCGATTTTCGCAAGCCGAATAATACCCGGGCGCGTTCGCGGGGCGCTGATCATGGCAATGGCGGCCATGACCTTTCCTCTGGTGCGACCACAAACGCCATTGGACATCACCTGGGGTGGGGTCATCGCGGGCTCGGTGGGCGAAATGATGATCGGACTGGCCATCGGTATATCTCTGGCGATGTTTGTGTCGGGCGTGGAGGTCGCGGGCCTGATGGTCGGTCGTCAGGCGGGATTGGCCATCGGACAGGTGTTCGATCCGAGCAGCAACACGCAGGTGTCGATCATCGGCCAGGTCTATACGATCTCGCTGATGACCTTGTTTCTTTTGGCGGGCGGGCACCGCGCGACCATGGCGGCGCTTCTCGACACGTACGAGGTGATCCCACTGCTTTCGTTTCAGATGAACGACTCGATTCCGCTGCTTCTGATTACGATGGTGACCGCATCCTTCGTGCTAGGGATACGATTGGCGGGCCCGGTGCTTATCGCACTGTTTCTCACGGGTACTGCAATGGGCTTTTTGTCGCGAACGATGCCCCAGTTGAACATCTTGAGCGTCGGGTTCACCGTACGCGTGTTGGTAGCGCTGGGAATCGCGGGATTCGCGCTTGCCGGATGTCAGGATGTACTGGTGGATGCAGTCTGGCGTGCGTTCGAGACGATTCGTTTGGGGATGGGGTTGGACTCCTACCCGCGAGGACTGGTGAACTAAATGGCGGCGGACTCAGCCGACAAGACAGAACCGGCAACACCACGACGCCGCGAGGACGCGCGCAAAGAGGGGCAGATCGCGCGTAGTCAGGATCTGCCGGCGGCCGTCTTGCTCTTCGCCACTTTCGCCACTCTGTACTGGATCGGCCCGCGTCTGTGGCGAAGTTTCCTGTTGATCGTGCAGACTGCCCTGTCCGATGAATCGCCGGCAAGTTTGGATGAACTCTGGTTATACTCCGGGGCGGTGGCATGGGAAATCGTCGGTATCATGGCGCCGTTCTTGATCATTCTTTTTGTCGCCGTGCTCGCATCCGTCTATGTTCAGGTGGGTTGGCTCCTCACTTTCAAACCGCTGATGCCCAGCCTGTCGAAAGTCAATCCTCTGGCCGGCGTCAAACGGCTGTTTTCCATACGAATGATAATGCGCGCGGTGAGCAACTTCGGCAAGCTTCTGGTGGTGGCGGCGATCGCCTGGCTGACACTACGCGGTAGCGCCTCGGCCATCATGTATGCCTTCACGCTCGACCACTACGATGTTTTTCGCGTCGGGTCATCGCTGATGTTCAAGCTCGGGATGCGACTGTCGGTGGCGTTGTTCATTCTGGCGCTACTGGACGTTGCCTGGCAGCGATACAGACATTCCCGAGACCTGCGTATGACCAAGGAGGAAGTGAAAGACGAACTGCGCAGCATGGAGGGTGACCCCAAATTGAAGCAGCGGCGTCGCCAGGTGCAATTGCAACTGGCGATGCAGCGTCTTCGAAATGACGTGCCGACGGCCGACGTCGTCGTGACCAATCCGACGCACTACGCGGTGGCGATTCGTTACGACAACGAATCGATGCTCGCGCCCAAGGTGGTCGCAAAGGGTGCCGATTATTTGGCACTTCGAATTCGTCAGATCGCGGCGGAATTCGGAATTCCCCTGGTGGAGCGGGCACCGCTTGCCCAAGCGTTGTATGCGAATGTGGAAGTGGGTCAGTCGATTCCGGAAAAGTTCTATCAGGCGGTGGCGGAAATCCTCGCGTATGTATACGAGTTGTCGCCGCGGCGTCCGGGTCGGGCGCCTCCCGCGGCGGTAAGTGCGTAGTCAGGAATGAAGATAAACGGATAGGCGATGGCAGCGGCGATTCCCTTTCATATCTCGTTGTTCGACAGAGTAGCTTCCTACAAAGGACTGCTGCTGCCCGTGGGCGTTCTGTCCCTGATTCTGGTCATCCTCGTTCCCCTTCCCACGTTCTTGATGAATTTCCTGTTGCTGATCAACATCACGCTCTCCGGCGTCGTGCTACTGACCGTGATGTATATGACGGGCCCCCTCGAGTTTTCGTCCTTCCCATCGCTACTGCTGGGGCTGACGCTCTTTCGCCTTGTTCTGAATACGGCGACGACGAGGCTCATTCTTACGAAGGGGGACGCCGGCGAAGTGATCGCCACCTTCGGGAGCTTTGTGGCCAGCGGCTCACTCACCGTCGCGGTGATTATCTTCTGCATTATCGTGGTCATCCAGTTCGTCGTCATTACGAAGGGCGCGACCCGAATCGCCGAAGTCGCCGCACGATTCACGCTGGACGGCATGCCGGGTAAACAGATGGCCGTCGATGCCGATTTGAATGCCGGCACGATCACCGACGAAGAAGCGAAGGCGCGCCGATCGGAAATTACCCGAGAGGCGGACTTTTACGGTGCCATGGATGGTGCGAGCAAGTTCGTTCGCGGCGACGCCATCGCGGGTGTGGTCATTACCGTGATCAACATCGTCGGCGGAATCTACATCGGTTTGGTGGAATTCGATCTTCCGTTGACGGAGACTCTTAGAAAATTCACGATACTTACAATCGGCGACGGTCTGGTGTCCCAAATTCCCGCTTTCATCGTCTCGGTATCGGCCGCCATGATCGTCACTCGGTCGGCCTCCCGTAAGAATCTGGGCGACGAACTATTGGGGCAGCTCACAGGGCAGCCTATAGCGCTCATACTAATTTCCGGATTCCTCCTGGTTCTGGCCATGACGCCGCTCCCGAAAACGCCGCTTCTCTTGCTCGCGGGCTCGACGGCAGGGATGGGTTACCTATTGAAGAATCGCGAACGGCGGGAAGTCGCGGAGAAAGCGGCCGTAAAGAACAGGCCCGCGGGACCCGAACGCGTCGAGAAGCACCTTGCACCCGATCCCATGGAGTTGGATGTCGGATACGGACTGATCCAGCTTGTGGATCGCAAGCAGGGCGGCGATCTGCTGGATCGGATCACGAACCTCAGACGCCAAATGGCCG
>JADFIX010000401.1 GCA_022566435.1 Planctomycetota bacterium | reverse complement strand
GACTCCATTGGCAGTTGCGGCTGTCTCAACTCCGGTGCCACCCATTGTCACAATCCACTCGGCGGCAACACCAGCGGTGATTGTGACAGTACCGGCTCGGGAACTTTTCACCCGAGATGCGAGACCCCCGCCCTGGCCCAGCCATGTGGTTGGGACCTGACGGACCGCTGATGCTGATGCGAATGCCTGGATCAGCGGGGGTGTGGCGGATATTCGTCGACGTCACGGACTGGGCCGGGCGCAAGCTGCCGCCGATGCCGTGACCTGCGCCACGGGCGGTTGGCCGGTCTTCTTCGCGATCGCGGTCCTTGCGACTCCGTGCGGCGTCGCCATGCTGGCCCGGCTGCCTGTCATTTTGCTCGGTACGTCGTTTCTTCTGCTGTTCAACCTGGTTCGGATCGTGAGCTTGTATTACGTTGGCATCTTTTTCCCGAGCCAGTTCGAGATCATGCACCGCGGCGTATGGCAGCCGGTGTTCATCTTTGTTCCCCTTTTTCTCTGGGTAATGTGGTCGCGCCGCGTGGAACGTAGAAGCACCGTGAGGAGCCATGTTGACACCTAAGGGTATCGGCGGATTCGCCCTGCGCGTGCTGGGGTTGTACGTACTTCTTTCGGTCGTGCCGGGCGACGCCGTGAGGGACGCCTACGGTAAGGTTTTTCGAGCCGCCGGTAACCGCATCT
Source organism: Planctomycetota bacterium (assembly GCA_022566435.1). Lineage (GTDB taxonomy): Bacteria > Planctomycetota > Phycisphaerae > UBA1845 > UBA1845 > JADFIX01. Next base: position 4,285 of record JADFIX010000401.1, on the reverse strand, counting down.
TCGGCACATTTGGAACACGTGGTGTCGTGCGGTTTCGGCTGCACACCGAGGGTCCCGAAGGGTTGGACACCGCGGTGTTCTGCCGGGTTCGCCCGAATCCACACCGCCGTTGGGTCACCTGTAGAGCTTGGGACACGGGATGGCGACCCGCGGCGACGTTTCTTGCCCTCATGCTGGCCACCCCGATCCCATGGTCGCGGTGGTGGCGGGCTTTGGGCTGGGGGATTGCAGCGGTCCATGTTTTTGTGGTTCTGCGCCTACTCATGCTCGTCATATTCGGGTTTTGCGAAACGCCGGCGGAGTTTGGATTGTTCTCGCCCAGCGAGTATTGGCTGGGCATCATCGAGGCCGCATTCCATTTTGTCTCGATAGAACCGGCAGGCACGATCATGGCACCCATTTTCATTTGGATCCTTGTCTCCTTCCGCCGCGGCGACCGTGCGGCGATCTTTGGCGCACCTCAACAAGCGACGGCGTGATGCGTCAGAACGGTCATCTCGTCGCGCATTAGTGCTTCGACGCATCCCCAGCATTGGTTTTGTGGCTTGCGTGCGGGCCACTCATTCGTGCTCCCTTCTTGGTCGCACGAATCAGTCGTGGTACTGATGCATAGTGAGCGTGAACGAGGTATCATCCGCCGGATGATTGTCGATGTTCATTGTCACTTGGCATTGTCCGCTCGACGGGTGGATCCGGTGATCGAGCGATTCTCGTTCGAGCCGGAGGGTGCCCGCGGGCAGCCGGGGTTCGATGCGTACATCCCCCCGCGGATGGTCAGGAGCATACCATTTCGTGTCCTGGCGCGGCGCTTGGGGTTAGACGCTTCGGGCGGTCCCGGTGCGGAGCTGGACAGCGAGATGGAGCGAGTCTGGCGGTACCATTTGCTCGAATGCCCCGGCGTCGAGAAGATCGCCCTATTGGCGTTCGATGAGTATCACACAGACGACGGCGACCCGCTGGGGCCGGTCGGCTCAGGCATGCCGCGCGGAAGCAGCTTGTACGTCAGCAACAGTCTGACCCACGCGTGGTGCGCGGCCCATCCGCAGAAGCTTCTTTTTTGTGCATCCGTCCATCCTTATCGCCGTGGGGCCATAGAAGCGCTCGAGGAAGTTCATGCACGAGGCGCCGTGCTGATGAAATGGCTGCCCGTTTCGCAAAACATCGATCCGACCGACGAGCGGACCGTGACGTTCGTTCATCGGGCCGGCGAGTTGGGCATGCCTTTCCTCATACACTACGGCGGAGAAGTGACACTTGGGCGGCATCATGCGGCGCAAGAGAACCCGCAGCCCATGCTCGAATTGCTCACGCGACTGAACCACGGAGGTGTGATGCCGCCGACGATCATCGCCCACGTGGCCACGCCCTCTTTTCCGTGGCAGCGACGACCGTGGGTACAATATCTCCTGGATGCCGTCACCGGACCGCTGGCCGACGCACCGCTCTACGCCGATGTCGCGGCGCTCTATTACAAGGGGGCGTGGCTGAAGCGGATCGTGGATGACCCGGCGTTCGCACCCATCCGTGAGCGATTGGTGTTCGGCAGCGACTTTCCCGTGATACCCAACACTCTTTTTCTCCGGCGACGTGTTCGCGGCCATCGTGCGGAGATCCAAGCGGCGACTTCCTGGGTCGAGCGCAGTATGCAGATCATGCGGGCGGTGGGTTTCGATGAGGCCGTTTTTCATCGCGGCGCTGAGGTTCTCGGTTTGACCGAGGGCTCGTAGTGTATCGCCAAGCTCAAATATGCGGGTTGACCAAGAGCCGGGTCGCTCACGCTCGCCGTATTGAATGCCACCCAACGCCGTAAAGTAAGTTGTGCCTGGTGCCCCTCCAGAGCCCCTGAATTGTGGTTTTTTCCTCGCCATGAGCCTGCGCAATTTGGGGGGCGACGGAGCGTCGTCCTTACGTTTCGATGATATGATGCCCCCATGGAATCGATCGTTTCATGCCCATGGTTTCCCAATTGTAGCGGTTGCAGTGCGATCGGTAGGTCATACGGAGAGCAACTCGCCACCAAGCTTAAGCAGGTGCGGCGATTGTTTGCGGAAGCCAGAATTCCCGCGTTCGACGCGGATCGAATTACGAAAATTCATCCCAGCGAGCAAGTAAGCGGCTACCGCAATCGCGTAAGGCTCGTGCCGGCATACAAGAGCTCGCAAAGTGAGATGAACCGCGATTCGCCACCACCCGCCGGCGGGGCGGACGCGAGGGGCACCGGCATCGCGCTCGGGCTTTATCGCGAAGATTCGCACTTCGTCGTAGACATTCCACAATGTCCGGTTCAAGCCGCGGGGATTAACCGGGTTCTCGAAGACACTCGCTCAGGGATCGAATCGGCCGGGCTACGCCTCTACGACGAATCGACACACCGCGGTGATCTGCGTTTCGTCACGGTGCGGCAGGGCGTTAACACCGGCGAACTTCTCGTCGGGCTGGTGACTCGAACGGACTCTCCCGAGGGCGTACGGGAAGTGGCCGACTACATCGTGAGCCGGAATGCGGAGGTCACGGGCGTCGTGCAGAACATCAATCCTCGATCGGGTAACGTCGTTTTCGGCGCGAAGACGACGCTGCTGACGGGACGAGACTATCTCGAAGAGCTTGTTTGCGATGTGCACATTCGACTCGGACTGACGAGCTTCTTTCAGGTGAACACGGGGGTGGCCGAGCAGGCGTACCGTGCCATTCAAGTTGGTCTCATGTTGACCGCGGACGATGTGCTGGTCGATCTCTACTGCGGAGTTGGGTCGATCGGGCTGACGACCGCGCGGCACGTTTCGAAGGTGATCGGTATTGAAGAAGTCGGCGAAGCGGTTCATTTCGCGATCGAGTCGGCCAGGGCGAACGGTATCCGCCATGCGGAATTTCAGGTCGGCAAGGTGGAAGATCGCCTGCCGCGATTGGTCAAGCAGTTGCAGCGCGACGGGGTTCCGGGCGACCGGTTGAAGCTGGCGGTCAATCCGCCGCGAAAGGGTATCCCTCGGCGAATCGTGGATGTGATTCTCGAGGCTCAGCCGTCTCGAATCGCCTATCTTTCTTGTTCGCCCGTGACTCTGGTTCGGGATTCAAAACTTCTTGCGGAGGGTGGGTACCGTTTGCAGCGTGTTGAACTGCTCGACATGTTCCCGCAAACGGACCAGGTGGAGACGTTGGTTGTACTGGAGTGCGCCGCCGAGTCGTCCGACGCCCCGGTTCTTCGCCGGCGTGAGGGATCGCGACGTCCCAGGAGACGTTGAACAGGCATTGTCTTGAATGCGCAATGATGGGTGCGTAATGATGGGTGCCATGGTCAAGCGAAGCGCCGCCATGAGGGTTTTGGGAGACGGCATGGCGGCGCCCGGGGAATACCAGGCTTGGCCATGGCACCCATGACCGAACTAGCGGATTGGCATTCGGCATCGGTGCTCGCGTTCACGCAGGACAAGTGATCCGGCGGTCAGAAGAAGTAGCATCATGCAGCACACGCCCCACGCGGAAACGGTGGGAACCGGACACGCGGTCACACAGTCCGGGTCTTCACAGTCCGTCAGGGCGTCGCAGTCGTTGTCCACGCCGTCGGCGCAACTCGATCCCGGATCCTCGCTGGAGGGTGGATCACCACAATCCTCTGAACAAGTGCACGGACTTTCATCGGCCGCACACTCGCCGTTACCACACTCCAGCTGGAATTCGTAAGCACCCAGATCCACGATACCGTTGACAATTCGCGGGTTGCCGTCGAGGTCCGTTGTCAAACCGCCCGGAAGGGCCGAGTTGTCACCCGCGTCGATGCAGGGTGATCCGCCGCGAATTCGCAAATCGTCGTCAGCGGTACCCACAATTCCGTCGCCACCGCTCGCGTCGACGAACAGCGGATTGTCTCCGAAATTTCCGATCCCGCCGAAAATTCCCGTCCAACCCTGAATCAAGGTGTGATGGACTGTCACGTCAGCCGGACCAAATTTCTCGTAAATCTGTGCTTCCTCTGCAATGACTCCGCCGAAATGGGTGTTGTCCCAGAAGATGCTGCCAGTGATCTTGAAAATGGAAAACTGGTAGAAAAGGAAGATCGCACCGCCGCCGTCGTCATCCGAACTGTTCTTGCTGAACGTGCAGTGGAGAAGGGTGACTCCGACTAGATTGTCGACACCACCATCCTGATAACTATGAATTGCCCCGCCCCCGCCGCGCCAAGTCGTTCCGTAAGCCGTGTTTCCACTGAACTCGCAGTTCGTGAACGAGATGTTGTCCCGGTAGGTGGCGATGGCCCCGCCGTGCCCCGCCGCATTGCCGACGAACCGAC
>JADFIX010000400.1 GCA_022566435.1 Planctomycetota bacterium | reverse complement strand
TCCCGGCCTTTGCTCACTCGATGAGCGGCAATTGGGTCAGCACGTTTGCCAACATGGTGATGTTCGGCGTCGGCTACGCCGCGAGCTTCCTCTTCGGCAGCCGGCATCAGCGAGACCTCACCGGCCTAACGATCTGGCAACCCGGTGAATCGGACGGCCGAGTGACTGGGCCTGACTCTGTTCGGCTAACGGAAGAGTAGCTGTCGGCGAAGCCGATTCGCCGACAGGCGAACGCTGCAGCTACTTGCTGTTGGCGGTGGCAGTTTGCTTAGTGCTCCACTCTAAGTACGTAACCGTTAGCGTGGCACAACACCGGTCAAATGACGGTCCCGAATGTTGAGGTGGTCCTCCAGTTGCTCCACAATGAACAAGCCGGCGGCGGTGTTGGAATGATCCTTGAGCAATTTTAATTTGGTGCCGTCTCGTAAGTCGGCGGAAATCTTCCACTCAATCGCATCGCCTGCATCAGTCACGACGTAATCCAGGTGACGAACGAGGCTTGTTTTAACCCTGGCTCGGTTCCCGAACAACGGCAGCGGACCATGGCGCACAATCAGCTCGCCGCCGGCTACGCACACGAACGTTCTGTTCAAGAACGCAGCTAATGCGGAATACGTCAATAGCACAACTAAGCCAGAAACAATGGCCAGTACATACCACGGGTGCGAGATAATTTGATCCAGCCAATAACCAAAAAGCCGATGCCCATGATGCTCATGATTGCGGAGCCGACATGAGCAGGGGTGAACCAACGTAGGGTGATCGTCAAATCATCTCCCTTGGCGTCGATCGTAATACGTTTCGGGATGGCGACGTGATGGTGTGGTCTAGCCGTTGCCTTCGACTGCTTCGCACGATCATTGCGATTGGCCTGCAGGTCAAAGTTGGCCGTGCCTTCTCTTCGATCTACAGACGAGTTTTGGGCTGCGAGTCTCCGAAGAAGATCCTCAACGCAAGCGTCTTGCCACAGGGTTGGCTGACCTTCAGCCCCGACGGCACACGCTTGGGCGACGGACGAATGGACCATTCGGAGGTCTGGGCAGATGATTTGCCGCCATGTTACGGAGTCGTTGCGGCGCGCGGTGGCGTGATCGTCGCCTGTACCCCGGATATCGTCTATTTGGCCGACCGAGACCATGACGGCAAGGTGGATTTCCGCGAAACGCTTTTCACCGGCTTCGATCACAGCGTGATAGAACGCGGTATCAACAATCCGAAATGGGGATTGGACAACTGGATCTACGTGGGTGCCGGGCGTCACGCCGGAACCATTCGTGGACCGTATCTGGCTGAGCCAGTCCAGTTTCGGTTGTCGGGCCCTTTCGTGCGCCCTTCACACGCCTTTCACTTAGCCGCTGTAATCTTCGGTCGAACCATGAAAGGACTCCTTAGGTAGACAGGCTCGTAGTTTAGTTGAGCAGCAGCTCCAATAAAGTAGAATGTGCAGACGAGCCGATTTTCCGTTGAGCATTCTGAAAGCCTGCCTGAACTTCCCCAACATTGGTGGGCGCGGGTTATGGGTTAGTCAGGCCAGGTAATCTCTCTCTGTTGGTCCTTGGGATGTCCCTGGAGGAGTTGCCTTCGTCGGAGCCGGCCGTCGGTCGCTCACCATTCGCTGGCGAGCGACGGCCGGCGGAGTCGATGGCTACTCCGGACGTTGCCTTTGTTGGTGAGGTTCGAGGGAGCATCACGCCGCCTGTTCAAATTCCTCGGGACTAAGATATCCCAACGCCGAGTGACGACGCAGCCGGTTGTAAAAACGTTCGATGTAATCGAACACGCTCGCCCGCGCCTCGGCCCTCGTCGCGTAGTCTTCCAGGTGAAGCCGCTCTTTCTTCAACGTGGCGAAGAAGCTCTCCATCATCGCGTTGTCCCAACAGTTCCCTTTCCGGCTCATGCTGCACGTGATGTTCTCGTCGCGCAGCAACTCTTGCTGGCGCCGCACTCGCATACTGGCTGCCCCGATCCGAATGGTGCAACAACCCCCCTTCGCGATCGGGACGACGACCTAGCGCCATCCGCAGCGCCTCCAACACCAAGTCTTTCGTGATCCGCTCACGCATCGACCAGCCCACGATCTTTCGCGAGTACGCATCCAGCACGCAGGCCAGATACAGCCAGCCTTCCCGCGTCCACACGTACGTGATATCCGCCAGCCACACGCGATCCGGCGATTCCTGCTGAAACTCCCGATTGAGCACGTTTTCCGACACCGGCAGCGAGTGGTTCGAGTCGGTTGTCACGCGGAACTTCCGGCTCGATGCCGCACGCATGCCCTGCTCCCGCATCAGCTTTGCCACCGTGTTCTCGCTGCAATGCTCCCCACGAGCGACCAGTTCCCGGTGCATACGCGGAGAACCATAACTTCGCATGTCGCGATCGCCGTGAATCGTTTGCATCTCAGCAACCAGTTTCCGATGACGCCTCGACCGGTCGCTCTCGGATCGCTTCTGCCACGCATAGAAGCCGCTGCGCGACACTTCCAATACCTCACACATCACCGTGATCGGCCAAACTTCGCGATGCTGATCGATGAACTCGAACCTCAGGGCTTCTCGTTCGCGAAGAAGGCCGTCGCTTTTTTAAGAGTGTCACGCTCCATCCGCAGCCGCTTGTTCTCGGCACGCAGACTCGCCAGTTCCATGCGTTCGTCCTCCGTGAGCCCCGCTTCGTACTCCTCATCGGCCGCTTCGACCTTCTGCTTCCAGGTCCGCAGCCGATTGGCATGCACGCCCAGGTTCCGAGACGCCTCCGCCAGCGAATACCCCTGCTCGGTAACCAGTTGCACCGCCTCACGCTTGAACTCGTCCGTGTACGTCCGCCGTTTCCTCGTCATCGTGGACTTCCTCCTCACGAAGAGCTTACACTCTTCTCGGAGCGCCCACTATTCCTGGGGAAGTCCAACGAATGGCTCCCCCGTTTTCCTGTGCGTTGGTTCGCTCTTCGGCACAACGGCTCGCCCCCTTGTTGAAGGCGGCCGGCTGCCAAGGTTTGCCCGGCTGGAAAGGCGATCGCATTCGGAGGGTCGACGGGACACAGCCCAACGGGAGTGCGCATCGTCTGAAGGTTCTTCGCAGGTTGCGCGCGGCGGGATTGCCTTGCCGATTGGTGGTTCAGTTTGATCCGGCCACTGGTTGATGCGTGGACGCCACCGCGGCTGAAGACGCCTACACTTCCGAGCAAGTGCTGGTCGAACCGAGGTTTGAACAAGCGCAACCGAATGATCTGTTTGTGGCGGATCGGCATTATGCGGTTTGCAGATTGTTTTTGTGGGTCCACGACCGGTGTGCGAAATTCGTGATCCGCGAGCACCCGCCTCAGTGGATCCTCCAAGAGTTCCGCAAGGCCAAACGGATCGGCCGCGTCGAAACCGGAGTGGTGTGGGAACAGCCCGTGGAGGTCTTCGACGGCAAAACAGGGCGCCGTCTCAAGCTGCGACGGGTGATCGTCAAGCTCGATGAACCGACCGAAAAAGGCGAAACCGAAATCCGGCTGTTGACGAACCTGCCGGCGCGCGTGCGTGCCAAAAAGATTGCCCGATTGTATCGCCGGCGCTGGACCATCGAGCGACATTTCGACCTGATTAAGAACGCTCTGCATGGTCAGGTAGAAAGTCTCGGACAACCAAGGGCGTCGATCTTCGCGCGGTGCATGTCGAGGGTGGCGTGCAACGCCTTGGCCGTCGTCCAGGGGGCCCTCACAACCACACACGGCGAAGAGGAGACCGAGAAGCTGTCGGGGTACTACTTGGCCGATGAGATCGCCGGCAACGATCGAGCCGTCGATGCGTTACTTCCTCAAAGAGAGCTGGACGACTTGACCACGCGCGATGCGAAGCATTTTTGGAGTTGGTGTCGGAGCGTCGCACGGCAGATCCGCCCGCAAGCGTTCTACGCCCATCCACGCGGACCCAAACGACCACCCCCCAAACGCGCAAGCGGCAAACACCGTCACCACTACTCCACCCACCGCCTCCTGAAAGAAGACAAACAGCGATGTTGAACGGGATGGCTCCCTGCAACCCCGACGACCACGGGGACCTTTCCCGCCGCCGCTTCCAGGACAACCCGGGTGCCGCTCCGGCGTTCCACCTCAGAAAGGGCGTAGAACTCGCTGGCCACTGCGGGCCATACCAGCCCATACACACCGCAATCGAGACAAAACGCGACCACCCCGCGCAAGGCCGCTTCGTCGACCGCTCCGGCGGAGGTGAAGGGGGTCGCGACGATCGGAAAGATTCCGCGTAAACGCATTCGACCGAGTTTTCCCAAATGCGGACGTATTGAGCAGTTCTTGCCACTAGGCTACCTCACCGAGCGTCGGTGGCAACGGTTTTCCTCTTGGATACAGTCCCTCGGACCTGTCCACTGTCAAAAACAATTGTCGTGATCGATCGCCATGGGGGCTACGAGGCAAGGAACGGCTGTTCGGAAGTCCCAAAACTCCCCGCGCCACAATTTTCGGAACGTTCGGGCGGTGCGGCTGTGGCACGCCCTACGTTGGTGCTAGGGACCATCAAGGGGGGTGGTGGGAACTCGGCTACACTTTGGCCGAAACCATAACTCCTTGCCGCAAAACAATGACGGAACCTGCAATTGACGCAACTCGATATCAGTAAACGCCGACGGAATATTTGCTAGAGACTGGGAGACGCCGCTGAATCATTCGGGTCAAGACGTACTATTAGCTAGCGGTGTGGGCTGAAGCCATCAGTACAGATAACGGTGGGTTAGGAATCGGCTGATGTCCCGGACCGTATTCGCGGTGCCCAGGATCGCATCCTCGACGCGGTAGTGCCAGCGCTCCGGGCCAAGCGCGGAGCGCCACGCACGAATCGCCGAAACATTCTCTGTCCCTGCAGCTTTCAGCGCCTCAAGGTGCTCGCGCAAGGTGGCCTGGCTCTCGAGCGTGGAAAGATCGACGGTCGACACGAGTTCGGCAACCTGGTATAGCGCCTTAGCCAGCTTGATG
>JADFIX010000399.1 GCA_022566435.1 Planctomycetota bacterium | reverse complement strand
CGACCCCGCTCTGGACAACCAGGGGGCGGCGATTCAGTTTCGGGCCGGCACGAAGTACTGCCAGGATTCAACCAATGGCTGGGCGAGCCCGTTGGTCGAGTGCCCGGCCACCGCCTGTAGCGGGGGCGACACGTGCGAGTTTTTCCCCTGCTTCGCCGGTGGTATGGACGTCTCCAATTGTATGATTCGCCGCAACTTTGCATCCGACCACGGCGCGGTGAACGATCATTTCGCGAATTCGACTTTCGACAACTGTTATTTCCATCACAATCGGGCGATAAAGGGTGGGGCACTCTTGGTCGACAACGGCAGTCCGTCGATTACCGATTGCATGTTCGAGGATAACCAGGCCGGCGAGATTCCGCAAACGGGGGTGCAGGGCGGCGCACTCTGGCTTCAGGGGCGCGACGGCACATCGACGTGTCCGTCCGATCCCGCGCCCACGATCACCAACTCGACGTTCGTAGGGAACATCGCAGACGGGAACCGTCCAGCGGGCGGCGCCATTTGGTCTATAGACACTGCGCCTGCCATTTCCGGCTGCACCTTCGACTCCAACAAGATTACGGGAAATAGCGTTGGCTTCTACGATTCCGGCGGTGGGGCGATCTGGATTGAGAATCTCCCCTCGAATCCGACTGCAACGATTACGTCGTCGCATTTTGTGGACAACGTACTGGATACGCTCCAAGGCGGAGCGGCTAGCGGTGGGGCGATCGGCCAATTCGACGGACCTGGCGCCTTGATCATCGATAATACATCGTTCGTGCGTAACAACGGACAGGTCAACGGGGGTGCCCTGGCGGTCTGGCTGGACACGAAGATGACGTGTACCAATTGCCTTTTTTTCGAAAACATGGTCGATTACGGTAGGGGGTTTGGGTCGGGGGTGTTTATCCAGGAACCGGAAGTAGGTGGCCTGACTGTCACTGTGGACCTCATCAACTGTACGTTCGTGGGGAATAGAAATTTGATCCTGTCCGGTGACGATTCCCTCATTATGGTTTTCGACAGGCCCGGCAATTCGGCCGTGTCGATTAAAAACTGTATTCTCTGGGGTAACTACCCGGACTCCGAAATCGACGACACCTTGGCTTCGTATTCGTGTATTGAAGGCTGGACCAGCGGCGGCAACGACAACACCGGCGATGATCCCAAATTCATAAGTGTCGAGACCGGCGAGTGGAGCGGTGTCGCCGCGTACGATTCCGGCACCGGAACAACCACGTTCACCAAGTCTACGGCATCGTGGGACGCCAACGAGTTCGTCGACCTTGTTCTGCAGCCTGACACGTTGGAGCCGGATTACGCCATCATCGCGGCGAACACCGCCACGACGATCACCGCGCGGGGTGAGTTCGATTCGTGCAGCTCAAGCTGTTCGTCATTCGAGATCGTTGACATTTATCTGGACGATACCGGTAACCCGGGCAGCAACTCGCCGTGCATCGATGCCGGCGACGACGACGCCTTGCCGGCTGATACGAATGACTGCGATGGCGATTCCGACACGACCGAGGACATCCCGTGCGATCTAGACGGCAACACGAGGGTTGTCGACAAGGAGACTTCGACGAACGACGTCGACATGGGTTGCTACGAGGTTCAGTAGTTTCGGCAGACTTCAGGCCGCTATTTGTTCGATCAGTCCAGGCCCCACCAGCCCGCGCACCGGCTGGTGGGGTCTATTTTGGATCCCGGTGTGCCCGCGCCCAAGATGTTTCTACAGTCGTTCCTGTTTTCGTGTCGCGGTTGTTTAGGCGCTCAGCCCGAATATGCGGACATCGCGGGACCGCGATTATTGCCACTATCGGACCAAAAATCCCGGCTTGATGATCGGGGTCGGGCGGAATAAAGTGTTGTGACGGCGCCGGGGGGCAGGCTTTTACAACCGAAATCTGTTCACGGTTGGCCGGCACGCACAAGAATGCAGGTTGCCTATGAACGGAGGACCTAAGAACGGGAAACGAAATTTCTGTCGCCCGCTTTACCCAAGGTACTCATAGCCCACACCTGGCGGCTTCTCTATCCTTCCAATACTCCACTTCAAGAAAAGAAGAAGAGCCGAAGAAGTGAAAAAAACTTGAAATCAGCCGATCGCCCGATCCCTGCCCCTGATGCTTTGGAAAGGAAAACTAAGAGGTTCGCGACCCCCGTCGCGCGACGCGTGCCCCAACTGTAGGCTATACAGCCTATACTTATGTGAGTCTCGCCGGTGTATAGAGGATGGCGATCCTTCCATTGGAAAAACCAAGACTACGTCCGCCGGCAGGTCAAACCAAACGCACTACATCGCAACCCTTCGTTGCCCGCGACCCTCTCCAAATTCCCATTATGGCAGTCACTTAACAAATGTCGAAAACTCTCGGTTTCTTATTGACATCGTACCGAGAATTTCGTATGTTCGAGCCGTTCACTTGGGGTCCCTGTATTATGACTAGGATGTTCGATCAGAAATTTCTATTCTCGTAGGAGATTCGTTGCCTTAGCACGGTCGTCGGATGGGTAGAGAAGGTCGGTCAGAAAACGCGTAAGCGCGGAATCCGACTGGTCGCACATCGCTTCTTCCCACAGTTCGGCGATCGTCAAGGCGCTAAGTGAATGGAGACGACTTCGCGCGTTCTAACTTGAGTGTGGGACCGGCGTCTGATATCGAGAACGGTGGTCGGACACAGTCCCTCGGCACCGGCGCAGGCACGTGGCCTGCGCGCGGCGCAACGACGTCAATGGGCAGGTTCCGGACTTAGAACCATGAGTTCATTGGGGGCGCGGTGGGGCCGTTCACCTCGATCAAGGCACGCGGTGCGCGCGGTTCACTAATGGATGCGTAACGTTACTTTTTTTGAAGGAGAAAGCTATGATGAAATGCGGATTCCCGGGACCTATGTCGATAGGGTTGATCGTATGCGCTTTCGCGAGCACGGATGTAATGGCGGACGAACATTGTCACGTGAAAGTGGGTGGATGTGGGTGCAGCACGACCTGCACTGGGGCCAATTGGACCAGCCAGTGCTTCGAGTTCCTGCAGGATGCTCTGGCCGAGTCTACGTGCACGGAGATCTGGGTCACCGCCGGGACCAGCGCCTCTCCGCATGAGGGCGGCGCACTCTGGCTCCAGGGGCGCGACGGCACCTCGGGGTGTCCGACCGACCCCGTGCCCACGATCACCGACTCGACGTCGGCGGGGCGATCACCCAATACGAGCCGGGCGAATTGAACATCGATACGACATCGTTCGTGCAGAACGACGGCCGTGCGAACGGCGGTGCCCTGGCGATCTGGTTCGAAGTGACCACGACGTGTACGAACTGCCTCTTTACCGGAAACTTTGTCAGATCCGTAGGTTACGGCTTCGGGTCGGCGGTGGTGATCTACGAACCGCCCGGAAGCGGAGAGACTGTGACCGTAGACCTGACCAACTCCACGTTCGTGGCGAATAACAATAAGGCGTCGGGGGATCTCATTACCCTTTATGTTCAGCCTTCTTCAGCGGGGGATTCGGACGTGTCGGTTACCAATTGTATTCTCTGGGACAACTCTCCCAGCTCCGACATCTTCGGCATGGGTGAGTATTCGATTATTGAAGGCTGGACCGGCGGCGGCACCAAGAGCGGAGCCGATCCGGATTTTCTCGCCGATGCCGAGGATTGTGATGGCGATGGATGGGGTACCAAGCCCTGTGGTGGTGGTGGTTGTCCTGCCGGGTCTCCGGACCTGTGTGACTACTACGGTGACCTACGCGTAAGCTGCGATTCGCCGGCGATCGACACGGGTGACAACTGCGCGATCGATTTCGACGGCGACGGCAGCACGAGCGACGACGTGCCAGACGATTTGGACGGCAACGACCGCCGGGTAAACGAACCCGGCACCACCGACGGCGGCAACACGGACTGCCCGGTGAACGACGTTGCGGCCCCCATGGTAGACCGCGGCGCGTACGAGTTTCAGGTTGACTGCACGGTTGACTCGGACTGCTGCACCGGTCAGGTTTGCTGTGATAACGTGTGCGTCGTCGGTGAATGTTGTGATGACACGGACTGTACCAACCAGTTCTGCAAAACGAGCAACCATACGTGCGTCGACTGCTTGAACGATGGTGATTGTAGCCCTGGTCAATGCTGCAAGCGGAATGCTTGTACTTTTCTCTGCCCTCTTCCGTAATGCCCTCGTTTTTCTGATCCACGACTTGTATGGAGTGCCGCCCGGTGGTCGGATTCGGACTGCCGGGCGGCTTTTTCTCCGTCAGAAGGGTGGTACCGGCTATTTCACGTTGATGTACGCCGCTTCCGCTCGGCGAGCCGATCAGCTGTTCGCCTGCCCACGATGCGATAGAATGGCGTTCCCATGATGTGGCCACTCTTAATGTTGTTGTTGGTCTGCTCCGGCGCCGTGTCGGCTTCCGAGACCGCGCTGTTCGCCCTGAATCGGCGTGCTCTGGAGGACTTCCGGCGATCCCCGGTGCTGATGCGTCGACGGGTCGGTCTGCTGATGGAGCAGCCGAGGCGCGTCCTCATGACGGTCTTGATTGCGAACACCGCGACGAATGTGACCATTTTTGCCGTTTCCTTTGTGGTTCTGCGAGACTTGCGAACCAGCCATCCAGGTCTGGCCGCCGCCGGTGGCGTGGGTGTTCTTCTCGCGGTCATCCTCTTTGGAGAAATGGTGCCGAAATCGATCGCGTTGTCCGGCGCCCAGCGGCTGGCGCCGCCCGCTGCGGCCCTGATCGACGTGCTGCGAATCGTTCTGACGCCACTCCGGCTTTTCCTTCGCACCCTTCTGGTCGATCCGCTCATTCGATTGATGGCACCGGCGTCGAGACTTGGTGAAGTGACGACCGACGAATTGCGTCAACTTGTCGATCATTCGGCACAAGACGGGGTGATCAATTTTCAGGAGAACACGATGCTGCAGGCGGCGGTCACGCTACGTGATATTCGTGTCCGCGAAATCATGACCCCGCGCGTTGATATGGAGTCCGTC
>JADFIX010000398.1 GCA_022566435.1 Planctomycetota bacterium | reverse complement strand
CACGGCGATCATCTTCCCTACGATGGCCTTTCTACTGGAGAACGTGGGGTGGCAGGCAACCTTCTGGAGCATCGGCATAGCCGGCGGCAGCATTATCCTCTTCCTCTCCACCTTCCTACGCAACAGCCCCGCCGACATCGGAGTCACCAACATTCCCTTCGTGAAGCTGACCATCACGCCCTCGGACGCTTACGACGCCGGAGATCCGGTCGAGATCGGACCCTTCGCCGTGGAGAACAACGACAATCCCTCCGCGTTCTTCGATCCCATCGCCCGGCAGAAGGGGACGATCCGGATCGACTTCCTCGTCGTGGATCCCCAGGACGACGACGTCCAGGTCGAGTTCTTCTATGCCACGGACGACCCGGCAATGGTGGGCACGACCTTTTTCCCTATGACCCTCACCGCCAGCGACGGCACGATCCTCGGACCCCCTGACGACAACACCGTCACGGGGCTTTCCTCTGTCAACCAGAGCAACGAACACTGGATCGAGTGGGATAGCTTCTCGGACATCGGCGCCGCCGGGGACCCGGACGTCTGGTTCCGGGCCCGGCCTTCCGACGCCGCCGGGATCGGCTTCGACCGGGAGACCGGGCCGTTCGCCGTCGGCAACGACGGGCCCGCGATCACGGCCATCACGAAACCGGACCCGGCGATGAACCACATCGGTGTCGTCGTGATCGAGTTCACCGTCGAGGACTCGTCATCCGACCCCGTGGATCTCGTGGTGGAGTTCGACGATGGCTCGGGCCCGGCTGTGTTCGCCGGCGGGAGGTTCATCGAATCGCAGAGTATTCCGATTCGCGGCGTCGGTAAGTGGAACGGTGTTTCGTGGGAATCGACGAACAGCCATCTGAACGAGAAGGTCAATGCTTTGGCCGTGTTCGACGACGGAACGGGTCCGGCGCTTTATGCCGGCGGTCTTTTTTCGGAGGCGAACGGCGTGGAGACCATCGGTATCGCCAAGTACGACGGCGTCTCCTGGTCGGCGGTGGGCGGCGGCGTGGGTGGTGGCCTGCCACACGTACGATCATTATGCGTGTTCGACGATGGAACCGGGCGGGCACTGTATGTGGGTGGACAGTTCCAATCCGCCGGCGGCGTGCTGATGAGTAAGGTGGCGAAGTGGGACGGGCAAAACTGGTCGGACTTGGGGTTCGGTTTGGGTGCGTGGGTCACGTCGATGCAAGTTTTCGACGATGGTCACGGTGAGGCGCTGTACGCGGCCGGCAAGTTCTCGAATTCAGGCCCGTTTGTAAGGAATTACATCGCGAAGTGGGACCCTGCCTACCGAATTTGGTGGTCGGTCGGAGTCGGTGTCGACGACAATATTTACGGAACGGCCGTGTTTGACGACGGCGAGGGTCCGGACTTGTATGTCAATGGTCGTTTCACGGCTGCGGGCGGGGTGCCGGCCAACAGCGTCGCGAAGTGGCACGGCTGCCGGCGTCTACCGGCGAATCTTGACGCCGACGGAGATTTGGATCTCGACGATATCAGGCGTTTCATTCCCTGCATGACAGGACCAGGCGGAACGATCGAGATGGCATGTGAGCGCGGCGATGTCGATGGTGATGCGGACATCGACCTACGCGATTTCGGCGGCGTGCAAACCGGTCCGTTTCAAACACGACGAACACATTAGTGCTTTCTGACACGTGGAATGATGGGTGCCATGGGTGCCATGCGGTGCGATGGGTGCCATGGCCAAGCGAAGCGCCGCCATGTCCTCGCGGCGTCGGCATGCCGGCGCACGACTTCGTCGGCCTTGGGCATGGCACCTTCGACCGGACGGTGGTCATCATACCGGTGTCACGAAGCACCGGCGTATCGTCAAACTCAAGTATTCCGGTTGACAGTGAGCCGGGTCGCTTACGCTCGCCGTACTGATTGGGCATGGCACCATGGCACCCTCGGTCGGACGACACCCATCATATCAGGTGAAACGAAGTACTAGCGGGCGTCGTTGCTGGACCGAAGTAGCCGGATCCCGTAGCATGGCGGTCGAGGACTGTGCCGCGCAATCCTAGAACGCAGGGTTTTCGAATGAACCTTGACGAGTCGTCCGCGTTGGACGCCGATCGTGTGATGGCCGAAATGATGGGGCGTTTGCGCCTTCTTCTCGGGACGTGGAAGGGTAAGGGGCAAGGAAACTTTCCAACCATAGACGCATTCGAGTACGACGAGCATCTGACGTTCGAGGCCAACGATGTCGAGCCGCTCTTGCATTACGAGCAGCGCACGTGGGATACGACGCAGCGCAGCGATCACGACCAGCCCCTGCATTGGGAATCGGGATTTGTCCGCCCGACCGATACCGGGTGCGTCGAACTATGCAATGCCCCAAACGGCGGACGCGTCGAAGTCCTTCGAGGGCGACTCTCGGCGCCCGACGATTGCGGCGATACGCCGCTTATGTCGCTGACCAGTGTCGTCATGGCTCACGATGAGCGGATCATCAGCACAACGCGACAGTACCATTTGCGAGACGAGTGCTTGCGTGCCGAATGGAAATGGCAACGCGAACGACACCGAAATTGACCCTGCACCTCGAGGCTACACTTCACCGCTGCAGGTGATAGTTGCGACCGTCGATGGGGGAGGGTTCAAGGGCCAATATGTGCCACTGCTCTTGAGCAGTGCCGCACGGGTGCCATCGGTGCCATCCCGATGTAATCGGGAAGCAAAGCGCCGCCATGTCTTTCGGAGCGTCTTGGGTCACACTGCCCGAGAGCATTGGCACACTGCCCGTGCCGCACACGGTCCATCGCGAAGCGGGATGAGCGGGGGGGGGCCACGAGGCTCGTCGGCGATCATTTCTCATGCACCGGCTCCCACTTGGGCGATAAGAGCAACGCGGCATAATGGACCTGCGCCGGTGTGCGGGCGAAAGCTGTGAATGACGAATCGACACAACTGACCGGCAGTTCTGTCGGTCAAGGCGACCGACACTCGAACCGAATGCGCGCTTGGGTACTCGGTCTTAGCGCGGGACTCTTGCTGTATGGCGGCACGGTGGCGCCGGGTCTGTTGTGGGGCGATTCCGGAGAGGCACAGCTTCAGATCGCCCTGGACGGCTGGTACGTCAATGGGGAGATCGTGCGGTCCCACGTGCTGTACTTCGGCTTCGCCCGATTCTTATGCTGGCTATTGCCGGTAAAGTCCGCCCTTGCAGGCAACTTGACGGCTGCTTTGGCGGGGGCGCTGACGATCGCCAACATCGCGTGGCTGATCACCTATCTCGTTCGGTCGATTCCGGCCGTGATTTGCGGCACCGCGTTGCTTCTTTTTTCCCACACGCTTTGGCAGCTTAGCACGTCCGCCGAGGTCGTCACCACAACGACGGCGCTTATGTCGGCGGAGTTGGTCTTTTTCGTCAAACTGATCGAGACCCGGCGAACGCGTTGGTTGGCGGCCTTGGCGTTCGCGAGTGGATTGGGTGTGTCGAACCACAACTTCGCGCTACTGATCTGGCCGGTCTACGCCGTGCTCATCATTGCATGGCGGTCGGCATGGTCCGGCGATCGAATCCAGAAGGGAGCGACAACGATCGGCTGCCTGGTATTGGGCATGGGGCCGGTGCTGGCGCTTTGCGTCGATGACTATCTGACGCGCGGAAGTTTGGGCGGTACGTTCGAATCGTTCCTGGTCGGGCACTATGAGCACAAGGTCTCAAACATCGGCTCGCTGGGTTCCTTAGCCTTTCGTTCCATCGCGATGACCGGGCTGAATTTCCCAACGCCGGTCGTGCTTCTTGCGCTTCCCGGCGTTTGGCGGCTTGCACGATGCGGTCGTCGATCCCTCGCCGTCTTGCTCATCGGTGGGCTGGTCATGTACGGCGGATTCGCGGTGAGATACAACGTGCCGGACCAGCATACGTTCCTCGTGCCGGCGTATATTTACGTCGCGGTACTGGTCGCCGTGGGGGTCGATGGTTGGCGCGTCGCGGGTCGGCGTTGGGCTGCATACGTGTTGATTGCGCTTTCCGGCGTAGGACCGGTCGTTTATGCGGCGGCGCCCTCGATCTTGCGATCCGTCGCCCCAGACACGAAACTCATGCCAACGCGGCGTGTGTCTTATCGGGAACGATTTTCCTGGTTCATACATCCCTGGCGAGTCGGCTATGACGGCGCGGCGCGATATGCACGAGAAACGCTGGAGGCGTTGCCGGATGACGCCGTGCTCGGCGTCGACACAACGCTGGCAGCGCCGATCAACTACGTGCAGCTTACCGAAGCGCTCCGCCGCGACGTTCGGCTCGATTGCAGGTTCGTCAGGCAAGACTGGTTGTCCGAAAGGGATCTGAAGACCGCTCGCGACGAGGCGCTCGCGGCGGATAAATATTTTGTGGGATCCGATGTCCCGCGATACCTGCCGAAATGGCTGCGCCACCGCAGCATGCAACTCGTCGCACACGGACACGTGTTTCGTGTGACGTCGGTGAGATCCGAACCTGATGGTGAGGCAGGGGAATAGGCCGCCCTATAGGAATCCCAACGCCATGAATCATCGCAATCCGATCGGCGTGATCTTTGATATGGACGGCGTACTTGTCGATTCCGCTCAGCCGCATCTCGAGAGCTGGCAGTTGCTGGCGGAGGAGAACGACCGCTCGGTGACACGCGAGCAGTTCGCCGCCACGTTCGGTCGGCAGAACAACGATATTATTCCACTCCTATTCGGCGACATGGATGCTAAGCGATGCGCCGCGCTGGCCGACCGCAAGGAGGAGATCTACCGTGATCTGGTCCGGCATGCCCCTCCGATTGTGAACGGCGCGGTCGAGTTGGTACAGGTCCTGCATGAACGGGGAGTCCTTCTCGCCGTGGGATCGTCAGGACCTCGGCAGAACATCGAACTCGTGCTCGCTGCCATGGGCGTGCGAGAGTTGATTCCCGTGGTGATCAGTGGCGACGACGTCCCACGCGGCAAACCGGATCCCCAGGTGTTCTTACTCGCCTGCCAAGGGCTCGGTATCGAAGC
>JADFIX010000397.1 GCA_022566435.1 Planctomycetota bacterium | reverse complement strand
GGTGGCCGAGGAGTGGTTCCCCCACGAGTACGTCCCCTACTCGCAGGGCCGCGACTTCGACACCGAGCCGTGGACCCCGGACCACTCCCGCCTCACGGGGGTGGCGCAGATCGCCTTCGAGGTGAACCTGCTCACCGAGGACAACCTGCCGAGCTACCACCGCGAGATCGACCGGATGTTCGGCCGTCGCGACTCGGCGTGGACGACCTGGGTCCACCGGTGGACCGCCGAGGAGGGACGCCACGCCATCGTCATGCGCGACTACCTCACCGTCACGCGCGGGGTGGACCCGGTCGGGCTCGAGCGCGCCCGGATGCGCACCGTGGAGGCCGGCTACGACGGGCAGGACCGCGACGCGCTGCACGGGATGGCCTACGTGTCGTTCCAGGAGCTCGCGACGCGGATCTCCCACCGCAACACCGGGCGCCACAGCGACGACCCGGTCGCCGACCGCATCATGGCGCGCATCGCCGCGGACGAGAACCTCCACATGGTCTTCTACCGCGACGCCATCAGCGCCGCGCTGACCCTGGCCCCGTCCGCGACCGTCACCGCCATCGCCGACGAGGTCATCGGGTTCGAGATGCCCGGGTCGGTCATCGCCGGCTTCGGGCCCAAGGCCGCCCAGATCGCGGACGCCGGGATCTACGATCTGCGCGGCCACCACGACGACGTCGTGACTGAATACCCCTATACCATGTTGGTGGCGACGGCGGACGCGTGCAGTGCCTCTCGGCCGGGTGCACGTCGCGAATCACTAGATCGGTACATCAAACGGATGGAGGAATTAGAAGCGATTGCCGGTGATTTCGACGGTGTTCATCAGGCGTTCGCGATTCAAGCCGGTCGCGAACTTCGCGTAATCGTTGGATCGGAGAAGACGGACGACGCCAGCGCCGCAAAGATTTGCCGTGACATCGCAAATGCATTTGAGCAACAGCTTACCTATCCGGGTGAGATCAAAGTAACCGTCGTTCGAGAGTCACGATTTGTCGAAATGGCGCGATAGCAACTCGCCGCAACCGTAATTAGAAAGCCAACTCTGTGCGAATTCTGCATATCGGCGACATCGTCGGCAAACCTGGACGGCAGATTGTAATGAGAGCCTTGCCAGCACTGCGATTATTAGAGCAGTTGGATTTTGTCATAGCAAACGCGGAAAATGCAGCATCCGGGTCAGGCATCACTCCCGAGATTTATCGCGATTTGATGCAATGTGGCGTGGATTGCATTACGCTGGGTGACCACATCTATAAGCGCATGGAAATTGCCGCGATACTCGATGCGGAATCCGACATCGTCAAACCGGCGAACTACCCATCACAGGCTGCAGGACGCGAATGGACGGTTCGCCATACATCCGATGGCACTCCCGTTGCCGTGTTTAGCCTTATGGGGCGAGTTTTCATGCGGCCCGTGGACTGTCCGTTTCATGCGGCCGACCGAGTGCTGGAAGAGATTCCAGACAACGTAAGAATTCGCATGGTGGATTTTCACGCAGAGGCAACCAGCGATATGCAAGTAATGGGCCGCTACCTGGATGGTCGAGTTAGCGCGGTGCTGGGGACGCATACCCACGTGACTACGGCGGACGAGCAGATTTTCCCTGGCGGCACCGCGTTCCAATGTGATGTTGGAATGACGGGTCCGCATGACAGCATCCTTGGACGTCGTATTGACCGCGTGTTGGAGACGACCTTGACGTTCCATCCGACACACTTTCAGGTTGCCAAAGATGATGTCAGACTATCGGGTACGATTGTGGATGTTGAAGTAAAGTCAGGAAGGGCCAGCAACATTCGCAGGATTATTGTTGATGAGCGCTGGGCGGACGATCTTGAGTCGCTCACGGAAACCGGGCAGGCTCACGCGTAAACCGCAACGCGAGTCACCATCGAAGCCCTGCGCTACATTGTATTGACGATTTCAGCGTCAAGATTGCGAAAACACCGCAACAAAGATCCCGCAATAGGTGCAGAAAACACTCTTGCCATGCCCGTCATGACCCAGTATCCTCCCCATCCCATTCTCGCGGACCAAGCAAACCAGGTGGATTTTGCTTCACTGAGCAGGTTTCGATGGTTTGTGCGGGCGATTTTCGTCGGAGTGGGAATTGGTTTGGTTTCGTTGCTGGTGATCGCCGCAACGCTCAAGCCTGACCCTCGAGGTCATGGGACGCACGAACAGCTAGGATTGCCACCCTGTTCGTTCGCCAAGGTGTTGAACGCACGCTGTCCGTCGTGCGGTATGACGACCGCTTGGTCGTACATGATGCGTGGACAGGTTTTTAACTCCTTCAAGGCGAATGTCGGCGGGGCATTGTTGGTGATCATGGCAGTATACATTGGCCCCTGGCTACTCATCTCCGGTTGGTTAGGAAGGTGGATCGTGAATCCACCAAGTGATAAAATCGTCGTACTCACGGCGATAACTGTTGGAGTCGTCACACTCGTTGACTGGATCTGCCGACTCGCGTGACGAAATCTGCCCGTTGGATCACTTCGAAGACAGGAAGTCATCATGAAGTGTCATGTCGTATGGAAACGGCTGTGTGTTGTGATTGCGGTTCTGCTGCCGGTCGTGACGGCAACAGGTTGCTTGAGGAACTTGCTGCTTTGGCCGATATTGCTGGTGAGCGGCGGTCCCAAAGTAGACGCCGAGTATGACGGACTCGAGGACCAACGAGTGGCCGTCGTTTGTATCTCGTCGTTATCCACCTACGGACCTGACAGCACAACGGACGTATTGGCCCGAGAGATCCAATCGATTTTGGCCAAAAGAGTCGATGACATCAAGTTTGTTGATCGCCAGGCGATTCATAAATGGACGGACACGCATGAATGGAACCAGGACGATTATCGCAAACTTGGCCGTGAGGTTGGCGCCGACATGGTCCTGGCGATCGAGTTAACGTCGTATAGCCTGCACGCCGGGCAGACGCTTTACCAGGGAAAAGCCGATATCAACGTGTCGGTCTTCGATATGACCAACCGAGGCAAGAAAGTCTATCAGCAAGATATTTCCGACTATCGATTTCCCGCGCACAGCCCCACCCCAACGATCGGCCTTCCTCAACCCCAATTCGAGCGAATGTTCATTCAAACGCTGGCGCGAGAGATCGGCAATCTCTTCCACGATTACGAACTGCCGACCCGCTTTGCTCGGGACGGCACGTTCTAAGATCTAGAATGCCCGATTGACACCTAACGCTTCTTGAAGTTGCTCTTTGTAGCTTGGCCCCCTGGGCCGAGGTTCCTGCGTTTCTGTTGCTCGGCCCAGGGGGCCAAGCTACGATTCTCCTTCGAAAACCGTGCTAGCGCAACTTCAAAACTAGCGCTTCGTGCCTAGGGTCCTCACGCCAAACTGGTTCACTACGCTTTGTCGAACACACTTTGTTACAATAGTCTGTGATTCGACACATTACCCGTATTTGTGAACGGACAGCGCAGTGATTCGTTTTGTCGCCAACGAGAAATCAAAGCGAGGTCAAATCACTCGGCGCGAGTGGCTCAGGATTGGTGGAATTGCGGGACTTGGATTGCCCGGTTTATTGACGCACGGGCAGTCAACTGCAAAGACAGCTTCGAATGCATTTCCGGGTTTTGGCCGAGCCCGATCCGTGATCTTCGTGTTCGCTAGCGGCGGACAAAGCCAGTTCGAGACGTGGGACCCCAAGCCGGACGCGCCGTTGGATGTCCGCGGTGAGTTCAAAGCAATATCGACCGCCACTCCCGGAGTGAACATCTGTGAACACATGCCTCGAGTGGCCCGTGTGATCGATCGCCTGACGATCATTCGCAGCATGTCGCACGAGGATTTGGATCACGGTTCGGCAGCGTATCTCGCACTGACGGGTCGATATCATCAGCGTCGATCGTCGAACCCGCCACCGTCCTCGAATGACCTGCCCACGTACGGTGCGGTGCTCAAGCGAGTTCGTCCGACGAAACGATTTGTCTACGATGCGGTGCATCTGAATGGTCCGGCGCTGGTGCCAACGATTCCTGCTCCCGGACAGAACGGTGGAATCTTGGGGCGGGAATACGAGCCCCTGGTCCTGGGCGACGTCGCTCGTCAATCAATTGCCATTCCTGGTTTGGATCCGCAAATCGGTGTGCCAACCGTGCGGCTGGACGGCCGGCGGCGGCTGAAGGAAGCCATCGAGAAGCACTCGAGGACGCTTGGCAACAATCGTCGAGCGTTGGATATGGACCATCTGTATCGCCAATCTTATGAAATGCTCTCGTCGCCTAGATTTCACGATGCATTTGACTTGGGCGCCGAGCCGCCAAAACTCCGCGACCGGTATGGCCGTCACCGGTCCGGGCAAGCATGTCTGTTGGCCCGCCGATTGGTCGAAGCCGGCGTTCCCTTGATCACGGTGATCTGGAATCACTCGAATCGCGGACAGGATCTGACTCCAAATGACACAGATCAATATGGCTGGGACACGCACAACGACATTTTTCACGCCATGAAAGTCCACCTGCTTCCACGATTCGATGCGAGTTTTTCGGCGCTCATTGAAGATTTGGATGAGCGAGGATTGCTAAACGAAACGTTGGTCGTTTGCATGGGGGAGTTCGGCCGCGCTCCGCGAGTCGCGCTCGAGCGAAACTTTGCGGGCAAATCGCCGGGCCGAAAACATTGGGCATCGGTGTATTCGATCGTGATGGCGGGCGCAGGAGTTCAGCGTGGCGCGGTGGTCGGCGCGTCCGACCGTTTGGGTGCCAGTCCGGTTACCGAGAGATACGGTCCGTGGGATGTCGCAGCGACGATGTTTTCAGCGCTTGGCATTGATCCCACGAGTCACTATGACGATTCCCTTCAGCGTCCGATGCCCATTACGATCGGCCGCCCGATCGCGCCAATCTACGGTTGAGAGTGTCGCCTTTCGCTCCGCGTGATGAGCGCGCTCGTCACGCGGATCGGAGCAGAGTAGGCTGGGTCGCGACCCAGCCTACAACTTTCTAAGAGCGCGCCTTCAAACGG
>JADFIX010000396.1 GCA_022566435.1 Planctomycetota bacterium | reverse complement strand
CTGCATCGCAAGACCCGCATACCGCCGTCCGAAGATTGGCCACCCGTTTTGGGATGGATCCGTGTGCGATCACCGCCGATTGCAGAAGGGGACGCTGCGGGCTAGACTCCCGCCTTTTGACACGCGGTTTGCGCGATTTCTTACATGAGCCAACGAATGTGACGAACTTGAGAACAGATAGGACGGAGAAGCCCGAATCCGGTCGCTACGATTTCACGGCGATCGAAGCCAAATGGCAGGCTTTCTGGGAAAAAAATGGTACGTTTCGTGCTTTGAACCCCGGTGAAGAGGGTGCCGAGACCGATAAGCCCAAGTTCTACATCCTCGACTTTTTCCCCTATCCGAGCGGGGCGGGTCTGCATGTGGGCCACCCACTTGGCTACTGCGCGACCGACATTATCGCACGGCACAAGCGTATGTGCGGGTTCAACGTCCTGCACCCGATGGGTTTTGATTCGTTCGGCCTGCCGGCGGAACAGTATGCCATCGCCACGAACGTCCACCCTGCGGTGACCACCGAAAAGTCGATCGAAAAATACCGCCGACAGTTGAAGATGTTCGGCTTTAGCTACGACTGGGAAAGGGAGGTGGCGACGTCCGATGTCGGCTTCTACAGATTTACGCAGTGGATGTTTGCACGAATGTTCGAGAGCTGGTTCGACGACGAATGTCGCTGGACCGCCCCCAACGGCGACGACACAATCGGTCGGGCGCGACCCATCTCCCAACTCCAAGCGGAACTACAGTCAGGGCAGTGGGGTGTGAACGAGTGCTTCGAATTGGTGCGCGACAAGAACGACGCCCACCGACGGGAATGGGACGATCTGTCGGTGGTCGATCGTCGCAGGGTTATGGACAAACATCGCTTGGCCTACCTCGACGAAGTGGCGGTCAATTGGTGTCCGGCTTTGGGCACTGTTTTGGCGAATGAGGAGGTGGACGCCGACGGTCGTAGCGATCGCGGCGGCCACCCCGTGTTCCGCCGCCCGCTCAGACAGTGGATGCTGCGGATTACGAAGTACGCGGAACGGTTGCTGGCGGATATCGAGCCGCTGGACTGGCCCGAGCCCATCAAACTCATGCAGCGTAACTGGGTCGGAAGAAGCACCGGTGCCGAGGTCGTCTTTCCTCTGGCCGACAAGTGGACCGCGGCGAACGGCGAATGGAAGTGTCTCGACGAGTCGGTCCGCATCGAAGGCCCGCTGTCGTACACCAACTTCCCACATGCGATCCGGGTCTACACGACGAGACCGGATACATTGTTCGGCGCGACCTACCTGGTTCTGGCGCCGGAACACGAAATTGTGGCCCAGGTGACAAAATCGGATCAACGCGACGCGGTGGAGGCATACGTGGCCGCCGCGCGCCGCAGGACCGACTTGGAGCGAACCGCCGACGCCAAGAAAAAATCCGGCGTGTTCACCGGCGCGCACGCCGTGAACCCGGCAAACGGGCAGCTTATCCAGATCTGGGTCGCGGATTACGTGTTGATGGGTTACGGCACCGGCGCCATCATGGCCGTCCCGGCGAGCGATAGCCGAGATTTTGAGTTCGCCTGCACGTTCGACTTGCCGATTGTGGCCGTTGTCCAACCGACGGTCGAATGGATAGAGCAGCGTGTCGCGTCTTTGGCAGCTCCGATCGAACAGAAGACGGCCACCGGGTTGGACGAAATCGCGCGAGGCCACCCGGAACTTGCGGCGGAGGTCGCCAAGTGCCGGGCACGGAGCAGCGGCTTGAGCGGTCGGACCATCGCCGTGCTGAACCAAAAAGTCGGCGCCGAAAAGCTGATCGCCCACTACGTGAAACATCCCCGAACATGGTCGGCGGCCTTCTGCGAAAAAAGCATCGCGGTCAATTCTCCGGGCGACTCGGATGTGTCCGAGGTGGTGGGGGATGTATGCCGCCTGGACGATATGCCTACCGAAAAAGCCAAAGCGCACATCACCGAGTGGCTTCAGACGCACGGCCTCGGGCGTGCCGCGGTCAACTTCAAGCTCCGTGACTGGGTATTCAGCCGGCAGAAATACTGGGGCGAGCCTTTCCCGGTCCTTCACGGCGAGGACGGTGAGACGATCGCGGTGCCGGATGCCGACCTGCCCGTCGAGCTGCCGCCCATGGACGACTTCAAGCCGATCGTCCTGGCGGATGACGACGCCGACTCTCCCCCGGCGCCGCCGCTGGGTCGTGCCGAGGCTTGGGTGAACGTCGAGCAAGACGGGAAACGGTATCGTCGGGACGTAAATACAATGCCCCAATGGGCCGGCTCCTGCTGGTACTTCCTACGGTTCGTCGATCCACAGAATCAAGCACGATTCGCCGACGCCGAGGCAGAGCGCTACTGGATGCCCGTCGATTTATACGTCGGCGGTGCGGAGCACGCCGTGCTGCATTTGCTCTATGCAAGATTCTGGCACAAGGTGCTGTTTGATTTGGGGCTCGTCTCGACCGCCGAACCGTTCAAGAAGCTTTTCAACCAAGGCATGATTCAGAGTTTCGCATACCGCGACGGCCGCGGCATCACCATCGGTCCCGACATGGTCGAAGATCGCGGTGACGACAACTACGTCCTGAAAGACACCGGCGAACCTGTGACCCGGATCATCGCCAAGATGAGCAAGGCGCTGAAGAACGTGGTGAGTCCCGACGAAGTAATTGGGCAATACGGCGCCGACACGTTTCGCTTCTATGAGATGTACATGGGGCCGCTCGATGCCGCCAAGCCGTGGAACACGAGAGACGTTCCCGGTTTGTTCAAGCTGTGTCATCGCATCTGGCGTTTGGTCGTGGATGAATACACAGGTGACCTGTCTACCTCACTGGTGGATGATCCGCCCGATGTCGCCGCGTTGCGCATGCTGCATAAGACGATCAAGCGAGTCACCGAGGATATCGGACTACTCAAGTTGAATACCGCCATCGCCGCCCTGTTCGATTTCGTGAACTACATGACGCCCCTGCCGAAACGGTCGCGAGCGGTCATCGAGCCGTTCGTGTTGATCATGTCGCCGTTCGCCCCACACCTCGGTGAGGAACTATGGCAGAGGCTCGGGCACCACACGACGTTGGCGTATGAACCGTGGCCCGTCCTTGACGAAAAACTGGCCCGCGATGACGAAGTCGAGATCGCAGTGCAGGTGTCGGGGAAGATCAAGGCACGTATTACGGTGGCCGCCGACGCCGATGATGACAGTTTGCGTGCCGCCGCCCTGGCCGACGCCAAAGTGGCCGCGGCGATTGAAGGCAAGACGATCCGCAAGGTCATCGTGGTACAAGGACGCCTGATCAACATCGTCGCCGTCTAGAAAAACGGTGGGACGCCCGCGATCGATTCTGAGGGTTCCGATGCAATGTCCTGGGAAACCGAACTCAAGATGCGTGTCGCGTCGCACGATCCTGTGCGGGAGAAGCTCCACGAACTCCGTGCGGCTTTGGTCGGGAAGTTCTTGGAGATCAACGAAATTTTCGACCGTCCGGATGGGGCATTGCGCCGGCGTGGCGTCGGCCTGCGAATTCGATCGACTCGCCCTCACCAAGTCGGTGGGGACGACTTGACGATCCTGACGGTCAAGGGTCCGCGCCTGCCGGGAGTGGTCAAGTCTCGTGAGGAAGTGGAATTCCCCGTTCCCAGTGCGGAAACGGCGAGCCGGGCGCTCAACTTGTTGGGCTTCGTCCGCGTGTTGCGCTACCAAAAGCGACGGGAAAGCTGGCGACTCGGCGAATGCCGCGTGGAATTGGACGAGCCGCCGCACATCGGCTTGTTTGTCGAGATCGAGGGGCCGGATGAAGGCACGATCTTCGCCATGCGCCGCACCCTGGGCTTGGACGATGCCGAACCGGTGGCCGAGTCTTATGTCCATATGCTCTCCGCCTACTGTGCCGACCACGGCATCACCGATCGTGTCGTCGAGCTTGTGTGACCTTCAAGGCAATTCGTTACGACCACAAGCGTTCGAAAATATTGACAAGTTCGCTCCGCTGTGAATAATTCCTTGTTAGTGCTTCAGGGTGACGGGCGGGCTGGTATTCCAGAATAATCGAGGGACGAATAATGGTTCGACGGACGGCGTTGACAATAGTTTTGCTGGCGGGGTGTGTCTGGTGTCTGACGCTGGTGGCGCGGGCCGATTCCGGCGCCGACCCTCAATCGGAATCCTTCAAGCCGGCCGCGTCGTTAGATGCCCTCATGTATGGTCAGCAGCAACACTTCAAAACGGTGGGTCAACTGGTCAAGAACAAGAACGCGAAAGACCGTGCCGATCGGCTCGCGATGGAGGCGGAAGTTCTGGCGGAACTGGCCAACGTGAACAGTTTTCACAAGGACAAAGCCGACTACCGCGGCTGGGCCGAGACGCTCCGAGACACTTCACTCGAACTCGCGACAGAAGCGCGGAAGAAAAAAGACGCCGACCAGTCGCGTCTGGTATCACTCCACAAGAAGCTCAAGAAGACCTGCATGGCTTGCCACGATATGTACCAGTAGAGGAAGAAAGACCGGTCAGCACGGCATGTGGCGGTGACCGTCTTTCGAGTGTTTTGAGCCTGCCCCGGATGCCCTTGCCTCGGCGATAGCCCCTCGTTTCTCCTCGCAAGTCGCTAGCGTTCCATCTTCGCCGCGCCGACGATTTTCGTCGCGCGCACGATCTTCGCCTTTCGTTCGATCTACGCCGCACGCACGATCTACGCTGCGCATACGATCGACGACTTTCGTTCGATTCTCGCCGCGCGCACGATCTACGCTTTGGCACGTGTTTGTGGTTTGCCCCAGCTTATCGCGTGCGATCGATGCTCGCCCCAAGGGGGCAGCCACATGTAAGCCCGGGGCAACGCCCTGGGGACCGGAACACGAAACGCAGGAGCCCTGAAAGGGCGTAACAGCCAAGGACTGGGCATGCCACAAGGCAGTGTCGATGAATCTCGTTCACCTCTGAGTTCGATGAATGGCACGTTGGGGATTGTTTGTTTGTCGCGCCCTTTCAGGGCTTTTCCGTCT
>JADFIX010000395.1 GCA_022566435.1 Planctomycetota bacterium | reverse complement strand
ATCAGATAGTCGACCGCGGCGTGCGCGTCGGCCACCGCCCCCGGACGTGTCGGCGTACCCTGCGAGCGCCCGAAGCCCCGATAGTCGAAACATAAGACGTTCCATCCACGCTTGGGCATCCAGTTGACGTACTTGAAATGCCCGGTGACATTGCCGGCGTTCCCGTGGCAGTGTACGACAGTGCCCCTCGCGCGACCTTCGGACGGAAAGAACCAGCCGTGAAGCAGGATTTGCTCACTCTCGAAGTGGACCGATTCGAATGAAAGACCGTACTCATCCGGGTGGGCGTACTCCGTCTGCGTCGGATAGAAGAACCAGCGATCACCCTTCAGTCGCGTCATGTCATTCGGTGTGAATCTGCGACTCCTACAAAATCGATTAGACGGTGCGGTGAGTTATCGTGCCATCGCCCGATGGTGTCAACATCGTGGCCTGCGACGTGTCCGTCAAGTCAGCGGAGCGTTCGCTCGCGCGTCACAAGTTGATCCGCGAGACGCGTAGGTTCGGGGAGTCGGTATCGCATGCCGCATAGCAGCGTGATTTCAACGGCGGCGGCAAGCGAAAGGCGGTGACCGATACTGACGTAGACCGGGCGCACGCCGTCGCGCGTGCGCACCGCCTGTCCGATGGTTTCCCCGTGATGCAGGAGCGGGGTTGTGGATCCGCGTAGAGGCGGCGGCATGTCACACGAACCGACGAGAATACTCTTGGCACACCCCACACTGGGGCGATCGAGAATCATTCCCACGTGGCACGCCAACCCAAAGCGGCGCGGATGGGCCAATCCTTGACCGTCGAACATGAACGCGTCGGGCTCATGGCGAAGCATGCGGAACGCGGTCAAGACGGACGGCGCCTCGCGAAAAGAAAGCAGCCCCGGTACATACGGGAATCGCACCGGACGCCGCACGACGACTTGCTCCACCACGCAGTTTTCTCGAACGTCCCACACCACCACGCCCGCGATGCAGTGCGATTTGTCGGGCGTAAAGGCGATGTCCGCACCGGCCACCAGTCGAACGCGACCGCACCGGCCGCTGGTCACAACTCGGTCGGCCAGTTCCTTTTGTATGGCGATGGCTCGACTTGGGGATACGGTCCAGGAGTGGGGGGCGCGAGGTATTTTCACAGTTCGATTCTAACGTCGCCCATTCGATATGGCCAAGCGCACTTGGGATCCTGCCCGTGCAGGACCGCACGTGCGACGAATTGCCCGCATCGGGGGATTTTCAAGTGCGCGAGTGCGCTAGTCGCTTTCGGGCAAACCAAGGAGCCGGTAGCGATCGCCTAGGGTGACCGTTGTTTTTCGTCTCACGCCTCGGCGCATAAAAGTGAGGACCGTGTTTTCGCCGGCCGGCGTATAGCTGATTAGCCTCATCAAGTGGTCGGTGTCTCTGACGGGAACACCGTCCACTTCCACGACGATATCGCGGGCCTTGAGTCCCGCTTTCGCCGCGGGGCCATCCGAAATGGCAATCGTTGTAATGGTTGCGCCCCAATAGACGCGCCCGTCGACAACACGTCGGACCCTGGGTCTATCGTCGTCGCTGATGGTCACCCCGAGATAGCCATAATCAACGCGCTTCCCGCTCTTCAGCCTATCCAGTATTCGCCGTGTATTTTTGTCGATGGGGATGGCGAAGCCTGCACCCTCGTTGAAACCGGAACTTGTTTCGATGGCGGTCACGATTCCGATGAGTTCGCCGTCGACGTTGAACAACGGGCCGCCGCTGTTGCCTGGATTAATCGGCGAAGAAGTTTCGATTAGGTTGCCGTAGTATTGCAAGTCCGGAAATTCCGCGAGTCGACGCGTTAGCGACCGCCCCAGCGCCGTCACCGTCCCCAGCCCGACCGACAGGTTGCCTTTGTCATTTGCCATTCCAAACGGATTGCCCACGGAGAGCGTCCAGTGATTGACTCGGACTTTCCTCAGGTCGCCCCATCGGACCGGCTGAAGATTCTTCGCCTCGATCTTGATCACTGCCAGGTCGCTACGCATGTCCATTTGCACCACCTTGGCATCGAATTTTTCGCCACTATCGAGAATCACGAGGAATCGATTCGCCGGTTCCTCGAGTACATGGCGGTTGGTCGCGATGTACCCGTCCTCGCCGATAATCACGCCGCTGCCCTGACTGACGGGCGCTCCGCCACGCCGGCCACTGTTGCGATGGACATAAAACGTGCGGATCGCGACCACGCTCGGACGCACTTCCTGCGCCAGATCAACAAAGGCTTTTTCCAACGCCTTGAGATCGGCGATTCGGTACTTTCCCGGCAATCCTGCGCGCACCGTGTGGGCGGACGCCGTCCAGATGCACATGAGGGCCACAAGCGAACGTGCAAGAATCGCAGACTGCGGCTTGCGGATCGTCCTGCTCATTCTGTCACTCCTCAAACAGTTCTTACTTACGCGCGCTCGCCCGTATCGTGTATTATAGGCGCGGAGGTGCGGTTTGTGTGCCCCCGCGGCCGAAGTAACAAGACGAATGTTACCGGTCGTTCCGTGCGTGCGATTTGTTGAAAATTGTCGCCGTGTTTGGTACATCTGAACTGTGAAATACACGAAGACTGACCGGGAAAGCCCGTTTCCAGGAGTTTAGGCGTGAACGACGCCACGATGGAAAAACTCGAATTTCACCTGATTCGCGAATGCCTGGGCCGGTTCTCTGGTAGTCGGCTCGGAAAACGCCTGGCCCACGGTATGACCCCGTCCGCCAACATTCAACAGGTCCGCGAGTGGTTTCAACAGGTCCGAGAGATGCAGGCTGCCGCGGAATCACACGGCTTACCGCCCATGGGCGGGGTCCATGATATTCGTGAACAAGTCCGGGCGGCGGCGTTTCCCACGCCTCTCGAACCGGAAACCCTGGCTTCGATCGCGGAGACCTTGGACGCCACGGTCGCGCTTTGTCGGTGGTTCGGTCAAGTCCGTGACAAGGCACCGTCTCTCGCGCGATTGGAGACCCGCGTGACGGACCTCAGCCCGACGGCCGCCCTGATCCATGAGGTTATCGATTCGCGCGGGCAGGTCAGCGATTACGCCAGTCCCAAGCTTGCGGACATTCGCAAGTCGATCGGCGTCGCCCGCGATAGGATCAAGGGTGTCACCGACCGCCTCCTACGGCAGGCGGGAATCGCGAAGATGTTGCAATACGCCGGTGCGACGTTTCACGGTGACCGGCTCGTGTTGCCGCTCAAGTCCGAATATCGGGGACGCATCAAGGGCATCATTCACCGCAGCAGCGACACGGGATGCACGCTGTTCGTCGAACCGGCGGAATCCGTGGAACTCAACAACGCGGTCGTCCGTCTCAAGGATTCGGAAACCAAGGAGATCAATCGACTATTGCGTACGCTTTCCGCCGAAGTGAACCGCCAATCGGTCCCTATTCTCGCCACGCTTCGGGCCATCGCCGTCGTCGATGTCATCGCCGCCAAGTGTCGCTATGCCAAGAAGCGTTCCTGCGTCTGCCCGGAGATCAACGACAACGGCGTGTTGGATATCCACGACGCCCGCCATCCGATCTTGATCGAACTGTTCGCTGAGCAAGCGGTCGAAGGCGAGGAGCCCAAAGAAGTGGTCCCCATCGATGTGCGCCTCGGCGATGATTTCGATGTACTCATCATCACCGGCCCGAACACCGGTGGAAAAACCGTCGCCGTCAAGACGATCGGCCTGCTCGCATTGATGACCCAGTGCGGCATACCGATTCCCGTCAAGGAGGGGTCGACGCTGCCGGTGTATAAGAGCATCCACATCGATATTGGCGACGAGCAAAGCCTGCAACAGTCGTTGAGTACGTTTAGTTCGCATCTCGCCACGCAACTGGATATCCTGCAACGAAGCGGGCCGAAATCGCTCGTGCTGATCGACGAACTCGGCGCGGGGACCGACCCCGACGAAGGGGCGTCGATCGGTCGTGCCATTATTGAGGAATTGCTCCGGTTGAGCGCCAAGGCGGTGGTCACGACGCATCTTTCGTCGCTGAAGGCCGTGGCATTCACCACGCAGCGCGTGGACAACGCGGCCGTCGAGTTCGATCCGCAGTCCCTTAGACCCACGTTCCATCTCAAGCTAGGCGAACCGGGAAACAGCAACGCCCTGATTATCGCAAAGCGGCTTGGCATGCCGGCCCGACTGGTCAAGGCCGCCATGGGATTTCTCGCGGATAGCACGCGGGCACTGAACAAGGCGATCGCCGGCACGCTCGACTCGCGCCGCGAGGCGGAGCAGGCGAGAAAGGCCGCCCGAGAGGCGCAAGTGGACGCCCAGCGTCAACGCAACGAGGCACAGCGTGATCGCGAGACTCTCCGACAGCAGCAACAGGACTTCGAGAAGTGGGCGACGTGGGTCAATGAACTTGGCCCGGGTGACGAGGTTTTCGTTGTTTCGTTGCAACGACCGGCGAGGGTCGTACGGATGCAGTTGCAGAAACAGAAGGCCCTCGTGTTCAACGGCAAGATGGATATTGAGCTTCCGCTACGAGACATTCACCCGGTGGGAAGCGACGGCGAGACCGTATAGCGGCGACCACAGGGACACAAAGACACAGAGACACGAAGCCAGGAAGAGAAGCGGTGTGCCGTTAGGCGCAACGAAGCGGTCGAGCATGACATGCCTGAGCCCTAAGAATTCGGGCGCCGGAATGCTAACGCCGTAATGGCATGGCGGCGTTTTCTAAGGCCATGGCCCCAGCCGTAAGCGAGTCTTGCGTGCCGCTCTCGAGCAGTGCCAGTTCGCGAACCGCGAACGCGCCCTGAGGCGAACCGCGAGTCAACGAAACAACAACGGATAGCGGAGAGTTGGCGAAACAATCTCCGCAGATGAGCTTTACCTCACTGAAACACCACAAGCCGTATGCATAAGAACATGCACGTACGGATCTGTGGGAGCCGTGGGGGAGCAATCCCCCATGGCCACCCGGCCAGGGCATCGCTCTGGGACTGCGACGCGCAATACGAAAAAGCCCTGCAAGGGCGCCACAACCATCAACCGCA
>JADFIX010000394.1 GCA_022566435.1 Planctomycetota bacterium | reverse complement strand
ACCACGAAGTAGGGACGGACGGGGCCTGCCTTTCTAGGTAGCTTGCTTGGCACTCTGGGCAGCCCCAGATCGTAGTTGACAAGGAAGATGAAGGCCGGCGCTGGTTGCTGGAGGAGAGCTACGCGGCCAACGGTGTTGCGCCGACCCTGGCGCAGTTCGCGTTCGCGGTGCATCAAAGATTAATGCAGTTCGGTATTTCCGGGACCAGCCTGACGGTGCGGATCACCGACCAGGGCGGCGAGCGGCCCGTTGGGCTCGCAGGGGAGTTTGTACTCGACGCCTTCCTTGGTCGGATCGCTGGCTGCGACCGGGGGAACGTCCAGCGGGCTGGGCAGATAATCGCACACGGCATCGAGCAACGGTTGTACGCCAATGTAGCGAAGCGAACTCCCACAGAGCACAGGAAATAGTCGGCGTGAGATCGTCGCGACCCGAATGGCTTTACGAAGATCCTCCGGCTGAATTGGGGCGTCGTCGAGATACTTGGTCATCAAGTCGTCGCAAGACTCCGCCGCAGTTTCGATGAGGCGTCGGCGATATTCTTCGGCATCGTCCGCCATCTCGCTGGGGACCTCACCGGACTCGAACGTCGCGCCCCGCGCGTCGCCCTTGTAGTAATAGGCTTTGAACTCAACAAGATCGATCAGACCCAGTAGGTCATTGCCCTCGCCGATGGGCAATTGCAGCAGGAGCGGTCTGGCCTGAAAACGTTCACGAATCGACGCGACACTACGGAAGAAATCCGCGCCTGTGCGATCCATCTTGTTGATAAAACAGATCCGCGGGATGTCATAGCGATCGGCCTGCCGCCAGACCGTCTCCGATTGGGCTTCCACGCCCTCTTTGGCGTCGAAAACGGCCACCATACCGTCCAGCACACGAAGCGATCTCTCGACCTCGGCCGTGAAGTCGACGTGCCCCGGCGTATCGATCAGGTTGATGGTGTGACTTTTCCAGGGGCAGCTTACGGCGGCGGAATAAATCGTAATACCCCGTGTCTGTTCCTGTTCGTCGAAGTCGGTCGTGGTGGTGCCGTCGTCCACATCGCCCATACGATGGGTACGTCCGGTGTAGAACAGGATCCGCTCGGTCGTTGTGGTTTTTCCGGCATCGATATGCGCGGCAATGCCAATGTTACGCACTTTGGACAGATCCAGAGGCATGATCGACCTTTCACCGCGTGCATCGATCCGAGCCGACGAGACGGATTCGATCGACCGAACTTGCGGCATCGCGAACCCCGCGAGAAAAGCAAGCCCAACCGGTAACCGGCTGGGCTCGTTTGTCATCGTGGAACTCGGCAAACTACCAGGCGAAGTGAGCGAACGCCTTGTTCGCCTCGGCCATGCGGTGCACGTTGTCGCGCTGTGTCACCGCAGTCCCTTCACCCTTGTAGGCGTCCAGAAACTCTTGCGCAAGGTACTCGCACATAGGCTTTCCCTTTTTCCCTCGACACGCGTCGCGAATCCATCGGAACGCCAAGGTCTGCTGCCGCTTGCGATTCACGGGCATGGGCACCTGATAATTGCTTCCCCCGACGCGCTTGGCACGCACTTCGACATTCGGTTTGCAGTTAATGATCGCCGTCTCAAACACGACGTCCGGCGGTTCAT
Source organism: Planctomycetota bacterium (assembly GCA_022566435.1). Lineage (GTDB taxonomy): Bacteria > Planctomycetota > Phycisphaerae > UBA1845 > UBA1845 > JADFIX01. The sequence continues at coordinate 3,391 of JADFIX010000394.1, read as the reverse complement.
CCTTTACGCGCTTGGCGATGATATCGAAGGCATCGTACATCACCTTGGTGGCCACGCTCTTCTTCCCACCAACCATGATACAATTCACGAACTTCGCGATCAGCACGCTGTTGTACTTCGTATCAGGTTTTAATTGCGCCGCCGAATGTGTCCACTTCTTGAATGCCATCTACCAATTCTTCCCAACTGTGATCTCATCACGAGATCGAGTACGCCCGCTCAGCGCGGGTCACGAATCCTGTGTATTTGAACAACCAACATCGCCGCCAGAGGCACCTGCAAGGCTGCCTTCAAGGCAAACGGAAAGAAACCCATCTCTATCGCCAATCGTACATCGCCACGCCACACGGACAACCACCCGACCCCAAGCGCGAAAAGCACAACCGTGCCGCATGTCGCCGCGAGTAGGAGGCGGCGGAATCCTATTTCAGATCGCCCTGCAATGTAACTCACAAGCCAGGCCGAAGCCACAAACCCGACGAGAAAACCGCCGGTCGGTCCGAAGATCCCTGCGGAACCGTCTGAAAAAACGGGAAGTCCCGCTACCCCGCAGAGCAAGTAAAGTACGGCCGCCGACACCGCGTGCGTGGGTGCCAAGGTCAGTCCCACGATCAATACGCCCAATAGTTGAAGCGTCATCGGAACGGGCGAAGGAGGAAGCGGAATGCGCACCTGTGCGCCTAAGACGATCAAGCCGCAACCGGCGCCGATTTTCAGCGCCGCCATATTGCAACGCGAAAGCAGCAAAACCAACGTCGCATCACCTGTCTCCATGGCCGGATTGGCTGTCTTCGTTCTCATACAGCGATCTCATGCTCCCGTTTCGTAACGAGATCAATCAAACGGTTTCTACTTCCGACGCTTCACACCGTACTTGCTGCGGCTGCGATTACGCGGACGACCCTCCTTATCACCCTCGACACCGGAGGAATCCAGAGTGCCGCGAATGATGTGATATCGCACGCCCGGCAGGTCCCGCACACGACCACCTCTGATGAGCACGATGGAGTGCTCCTGCAGGTTATGGTCGATGCCGGGTATGTAGGCCGTGACCTCTTTCCCGTTGGTCAGACGAACACGCGCTACCTTTCGAAGCGCCGAATTCGGCTTTTTAGGCGTCTGTGTCTTGACGATCAAACAGACAGCCCGTCGCTGGGGACACTGATCAAGATCGCGGACCTTGGATTTCTTGACGACCTTCTTTCGTCCTTGCCGCACTAGTTGATTTATCGTTGGCATTCTACTTCTCTACCAAAAAGGCACGCATTCCGGAACGAGGCCGCAACATCGGACCTCACGGCGTGCTCGTATTTTCCGTCGACGTATCACTCACAGCCGTATTGTCCGGCGTAGGCTCGCTCGGCTCCGCCTGAACGGTGCCTGCGAGTGCCCCCTCGACTTCACCACCTAACATCGCCGCGGGTGACATTACCGCGGGCGTCAATGGCGCGGGTGCGATCGCCGCGGGTGCAGATACGGGAGGCGTCGAGAGCGCCCCGATACCCACTTCCGCAATTTCCGTCGGCACCGGTATGGGCTCGCCGAGGTGCTTTACCCGCATCAATTGGTAACGGGGGAACGCCGATCCCGCAGGAATCAAGTGTCCTAGTATGACGTTTTCTTTGAGACCCCGCAACTCGTCCACCACGCCACCCAGGGCCGCTTCGGTCAGTACTTTCGTGGTCTCCTGGAAAGATGCCGACGAGATGAATGATTCGCTGGAAAGACTCGCCTTGGTAATACCGAGCAACAACGTGGTCGCCGTCGCGGGTTTGGGCTTCTTGCCCTTGGCCCGTTCACCTCCGGCTTCCTCGACCTCCTCGTTTTTGGCCGCTAGGTCGGCTTTGGCGATGATCGTCCCTTCCGCGAGGTCCGAATCGCCCGGATTGGAAATCATGACGCTCTTGGTGAGTCGTTCGTTTTCCGCCCGGAACTTGATCTTGTCGATCATTTCGCCGGGCAGAAACTTGGAATCGCCGGGGCTCTCGACCTTCACCTTACGCAGCATTTGATTGATGATGATTTCCAGGTGCTTGTCATTGATGGCCACGTTCTGGCTGCGATAGACCGCCTGCACCTCGACCATCAGATAATGCTGCAACGCCTCTTCACCCTTGATTCTGAGAATGTCGTGCGGAATCAACGGCCCCTCGATCAAAGCCTCGCCGGCCTCGATCGTGTCTCCGGCATGGACCAGCAGGTGCTTGTCCTGCGGCACGTGATGCTCTTTCTCCATGCCGCTTTCGCTTTGCACCACAATGGTCATCTTGCCACGACGTTTGTCCGAGCGAATTTCCACGGTTCCAGAGATTTCCGCCATAATGGCCGGTTCTTTCGGGCGCCGCGCTTCGAAAACCTCCGTCACGCGCGGCAAACCGCCGGTAATGTCCTGCGTTCCGCCGACGGACCGTGGCTGACGGGCGAGTTGCATGCCCGGCTCGATCTTCTGCCCGGCGGTCACTTCAATGCGCGCCTTCGCCGGCAGATAATGGTAATCCAAGACGTTTCCGTCCTTGTCTTCGATCACGATCTGCGGGTGTTTCTCACCCTTGTGTTCAATCACCACAAACTTGGCGCTGCCGCCTTCTTGTTCGAGGCGAACGGTCTCTCCGTCAGAAATATCCTGAAAACGAACGAAACCGCCGACCTCCGCGAGAATCGGCGTGAGGTGCGGGTCCCATTCACAAAGCGTATCGCCCTTGTCGACCGCGGCCCCGTCGGACACGTGCAAGATGGACCCGTAGGCAACCTTGTCCCGTGTAAGTTCCCTGCCCTTTCCGTCGACAATCAGCAGTTCACCATTACGCTTGAGCACAGTGACCGCCGTGCCGCCGCCCTCAAGCGGCACATTCACCGGCTGAAGATCGTGATACTGGACGAAGCCCGTCTGCACGGCCTTGAGCTTGTTTTCGCTCGCCGCTTTTTGCGCGACACCGCCGGTGTGGAATGTCCGCATCGTGAGTTGGGTGCCGGGCTCACCAATGGACTGGGCCGCGATGATCCCCACCGCCATCCCCTCTTCCACGAATCGACCGGTCGACATATCGGCACCGTAGCACTTGGTACAGATTCCCATCCGCGCCTCGCACGTGAGCGGGCTGCGAATACGAATCTTGTCCATGCCGAGATCCTCAATCTGGGCGGCGACCTTCTTTGTGATAATCTCATTTTCGGCGACGATCAGCTTGTCACTGACGGGATTGCGGATGCCGTCGCGGGCCACGCGACCGACAATGCTTTCCCTCAGCGGGATGGCGATTTCCTCGCCCTTGTAGACGGCCTCTTTGGTGATCCCGTTGATCGTACCGCAATCATCAAGGGCCACGATGACGTTTTGAGCGACGTCCGCTAGTTTGCGCGTGAGGTAACCGGAGTCGGCGGTTTTCAGGGC
>JADFIX010000393.1 GCA_022566435.1 Planctomycetota bacterium | reverse complement strand
CAAATCCATCGAATACGGCTTCATGCCTTGGTTCTCCCGCCATCCTGGCAGAAGAATCATCGGCACAATCGGAACATATAAAAGAGAAATGCTCTAGCGGGCAGATCTCGGCAGCACTAGACTTGTCAGGTCGGCTGCTACTCTTCGTGGCGCAAATCGACTCTTTGGGGGCGCACGAGGCACACTTGTCCTGCGAAGACTCTGAAGCCTTGTGGCAGCCCTTTCTTGACGCAGCGGGCTTGCGTGATGCCAAGCTCACTGAGATGGAGCCGCTAGAGATTCCGCTTGTGGATGCCAACCAGCTGTGTGGCTGTACGGCGCCCGACCCTCACAAGGCGGACGAAACATTACACGTGGACTTCATGGCACGCAATGGAATCCCAGTCTTCTTTGCCGTACGAAAGAGCGTCGATTTCGCTGCCTATCATGACGACCTGAACGATATGAGGCGGCGGAAAAAGGTGGTGACGACATCCGTTCGGCTGCTCCTGATCGTCGCATCCGCCTTTGCGATTCCATGGGCATGGCGCAACTATCGCGCCGGTCGAAATGACAGCCGCGGTGCATGGCGACTCGTCGTGTTCGTCGCCACGATTCAACTGACCGCGTGGGCGCTGAGGGCGAGACACTCGTTCGAGTTTAACGCGGAACTTATACGTGTGTGCGTGGCGCTGATGCGCGCCATCGGCACGGCCGTCCTTGTGGCTGTCTTCTACATGGCATTGGAGCCGTACGCCCGTCGGAATTGGCCTGAGAAACTAATCGCGTGGAGCCGCGTCCTATCCGGACGCGTGCGAGACAGGCTGGTCGGCGAGCACGTGTTGGTCGGCGTCTGCGTGGGCTGTTTCTGGGCGTTGATCCTCGCCGGGGAACGGGCCTTCGTCGATGCGATGGGCTGGACGCCGAGACATTCCGTGATCAGCGATCATTTCGGGAATAAACTTCTCGGTGCGCGGGCAGCGTTGGCCGGCTACCTGGATGCGATTCCTCTCTCCATTGTGTACGGCCTGCTCTTGGTCCTCGTTCTGACGGCCGCCAAGGTCTATGTCCGTCGACCGCGATGGGCCGCCGCCCTATCGATTTTGTTACTACTGCCGCTCGTGCTTCCACGTGCAGCTCACCGCTGGACGATGTGGGTCGTAGCCGGTGCCGGTGTGGCGGGTGTGGCCGTGTGGGTTATTACGCGCTTCGGTTTATTGTCACTCACGATTGCGTTCTTTGTGATGCACGTGTTGAATACGACGCCCATCACAATCGATCCCTCCATGTGGTACGCGGAGGCGACATTTTGTACGTCGATGATTGTTATCGCGATTACCGTCTTCGGCTATTGGGCGGCAAGACGCCAACCGATCGCAGAATTGCGTACGGCGCGTTTGCGGCGGCCCTCGTAGAATCACCGAGCCTTTGCGATCCATGAATAGGTCACGCACTAACGAACGCTTAAGGCCAGCGCACCTTCCCGTTTGGGAGTCTTACGATCCCAGGCAGGTGGATTCGCGATAGGCAGTGTCGGCTCAATGGCGAAGGCTTCGTCTCGCCGCGTGAGTCTCATGCCTACAACCGCCCGCCTGAGCGGTGAAATGATGACATACTCGCCGTCCTGCAATTCGCAGGAATCGCTGCCCGTCCGACCCGCGTAGTCGACCAGGACATGCTCGCCGAGGTTTCTCAACAAAGGCACCTCGCGACGACCCAGCGTGCCCGTCAAACCGTCCGGTGAATCCGGATCCGGCTCGAATACAAAGACCCACCGGTGTTCATATACCGCGTGCCGCGGCACGAGCAGCGCGTCATCCAGTAACTCCGCAGGCAGATCGGCTCGGCAGTGCATGCCGATCGAAAGCGTCGGCCGGAATTCGCCGCAGCCTTTCTCGAGCGCCGCAACCATGTCCCGGCCGCTCACTTCCACGACGAGACGTCCGGTGCGAGTCGCTTCGTCAAAGCCCTCGAGACGCGTGACATAGCCGCGCCACGTGAACTCCTGACCGAAGAGCGACCAACTCACCGTCACAGGAGGACGGTCCAAGGATTCTTGGCTATTCAATGCCTGGGGTCGAACCGCCTCGTCCAACCACCGTAGGTCCCGCGGGTCAATCCCGACGGAAAACTCGAAGGCCGACATGTCCGTCAGCGTTGCGATGGCGAAACTCGCGGTTACGAACTTTGACCTCTGCGCACGGACCGACTCCACGCGTGCCTCGAACGGAGAGAGTATCTTCGTGGCCGCGAGGTTGTGCTTCGCTAGTTTCAATTCGGCACGTGCGCCGTCGAGCCGAGCATGGGTTTCAAGCTTCAGGTGCGGTGCCAACGCCCTGCGGTTTTTCAAGTCCACCACCAAGTCTTTCTGGTGAAGGAACTTTTTGTGAACCAAATCGACATCGCGTTGCGTTCCGACGGTCTCGATTTCATACAGATTCTTGGACGTAAGGTAATCGTTCTCGTCAATCACCAACATCCGCTCTAGATTCTCTATTCTCGTATCGAGATTGGCGATTTCCTGATCCTGCCGTTTCAGCCTTGCCTCCAGTCCTCGGATTTCCGCCTCCACCTGATGAACCCGGGCAATGTAGACGGTGGGGTCGATCTCATACAAGAGCTCGCCCTTAGAGATGACGTTGCCCTGGGCGAGCGCCTCATGCGCAAATATCAGCTTCCCGCTGACTTGCGGTACGATGTTGACCTGCTTCTTCGGTCGAATGGTCCCGTACCCGACCACCGGCATTCCCACCGGACGGCCCCGAATCTCTGTGACGGACACGCTCGGTGTGCGCGAGAAGTTCGGCACTGCAGGCGGCGCCGGCTTGGTGTTGATCAGCGTGACCAGCGTTGCGCCGCCGCCGGCGACCAGGGCTGAGGAAAGAACGGCGTTGATGGTCCGGCGTAATCGTTCCATGGGATCCTTTCACGGGGTCTTGTCGAGAATCGCGGCGACGTCGCTTCCGACGCCGGCCGACCATTTCAACTCGGGGGACTATCGGTCCAATTTTCTCTTCTTAAGAAACGGGTTCGATTGCGGAGAGTGTTCTCCATACGCGATCACCGACTCCTCGATCGGCGTTGTCCCCACAATATGCCAGTCGCATGACCTTTCGTACCATGCTACGTCCGTCAGCCGCATGCCACTCGACGACTGCTTCGTTCTATCCGACCAGCTCTCTACCACGGTACGTGAGTGCGGCAGCCAAAATCGACTGACCGCGGCGGTTGAATAGTATGCCGGCCCAAACCAGCCCCTTCGGTTGCAGATCGTCAAGCCACTGGGACATCCGATGTGCGGCTTCGTCCTCTTCGTAGCCTGAGTGCTCGGCGATCTCGTGAGCCAGTTCGAATTCCGTAAGCGGTCCTTCGCGAAGTCGGCGAACGATCACGAGTTCAGGTTGCCGTAGTGATTCGATAGCGCTCTGCATCCTAGTTTTCCTCCAAGAACTATCTCTCATTGACTGATCCGGTCGCTATTCCGTTCATCCTCCATTCCTAACCGTGCATCACCAAGGAAGGCGACAAGCGGTGATTCGATCCGCATTTCTTGGCAAAGACGCTTGTCTTTCCCGAGTCCGGATACAGGACACGCTTCGAATGCGCGTTAGCAGTGATCCACTCGCGATGTACTTTCCCGTACGCCGAGGGTTTGCCTAGAACACCGGCCGGCTCAATTCCGCGCCCGAGAGGCTGACTACAAAGAGCCAGTACGTGGCAGGGCTCGCCCTTTCGGTGACAACCCGTGCCGCCTCGGGACGACCCAATCGTTTCATTAGATTCACGAACTCGGCTTGGTTCGGCGTACCGATCCAAATCGTGCCGGAATCTTCCTGCACAACGCAAATCACGAAGTCTGTGATGCCGCACGCGACCCTATCGATGTACGCCTGTTCGATTTGCTTTCTCATGATTGCTCGCAGGGCAACCGCGCCTTGGTCAGCTTTTTGCATGGTGTTGCTCGTCTCAGATTCTCGATACTTCGCCGCGTTTCATTGGGGTGCTTTCAGCCGGGTCGCATTGGTTGGTCCACACGGCTGCATGCACGCCCCTTCCGTCATCGGGTAAACGCGACAATTTGGGCCTTGCCCCGCACCAACCACGCTCTGCTCGTGAAATACATCTCACGACAAAGCGCGCTCTTGGGAAGGCCATCTGTCTCGACTGGTAGACACGCGTAGCGGCTGCGGAACGACCCAAGAAAGACGTCCCACGCCGTGCGGATATTGGCGGAAGTTGTCGCGTTGACGTGTGGAGTCCGGTCTGCGCCGCCCTCGATGGGGATCCGCGAGCAGCATCGATGCCGCCACCACAGCAGGTGGCATTCGAAGGGATCCGCGACGGCAGCCTGCCGCTCATTTCACCACGTTGGTGAATCCTTCTTTTCGAGGCGGCGCAACCGGGACATTCGTTCGCGAATGTTTTTCGCAAGCGACCTGTTCGTTATCGGGTCATTGTTTGGCCTTCGAACTCGACACTTGGTCGCTTGAATTTAGTCTGGTCTGACATCCGTGGAGTTTGCTCTGCGATGTCATTGGAGACAAGACCATGTTTGATTTAGGTTCGATTTTCGCATCACTTTTTGCATCGATCGCCGACCTGTTTCTCGGTCAGATCCTGCAACTAATCTCGGGCATTTTTGGAGGGGCGCTCGGCTAATCAACGAGCGCCCCGTTTAGCTTCCGAGACGACTGGGAAGTTTTGACTGTGGTATCGAGCTGGAGGTCGCGGCTCCAGCTCGATACCCGGTAGTTGCATCTTGACGGGCGCCCTTCCACTCACTTCAGGAAACGGCCCGATCAATCGATCAAGATGGCGCGGCGTCCGATTCCCCCCGTGTCAAGAAACGGCGGATCAGCGGATCGTTGGATTCGGCCAGTAGGGTATTGGGGTTTCCCGTCGCCCTCATCGTCTTGGTTTCCCCGTCCAGGTAAACGGAATTGTCGCCGATCGCAAAAATGCTCGCCAATTCGTGCGTGACGATGACGACCGTTGCCCCAAGACTGTCGCGGAGTTCGAGAATCAA
>JADFIX010000392.1 GCA_022566435.1 Planctomycetota bacterium | reverse complement strand
GTCGACCGTGATCCTATCGCCCCGATTTGCAGATTCGCCTAGAATTGCACGCTGTGATGGGCTCGCGATTGGGCTGATAGGACGCGTGCCTCCATGCCGTGTGTATCACGCGGGGGTTCTATCTCATGCCGCACATCCTAAGACGCAAGCCACAACTCGTGTTTTCGTGCGCATTGTACCTTGCCATCGTCGGTTTCTACGCCGCGGCAGCCGTTTGATATCCGATGGCCTACATTTGGGGCACTTATGAGGACTTGATCGGCGAGTGGATACAATTCTGGTCTATTGTGGCCGCGCTTGCCGTCTCGGTGCGACTGGCGCTAGTGCGATGGCGATACCGATGGTTCTTCCTTCTCTTGGCCCTGAGTTGTTTGTATGTCGCTGGAGGAGATATCCTGGGGCCAACGGCTCGCTGGGTTTTCTTCTCCAGAGTTCTTCCGGGAGAACAACCTTCAGGGCGAAACGAATATCCACAATTTTCTTACCGGGCCTTTTGGGACGACCCTCAAACACGCCCTCGCCTACGCTTTGGCGGCCGCTCTGGCGCTCTACGGCCTGGTCTATCCCGTCGTGCTGCACCGCCGCTTCAGACTCGCGGTCTGGCTCGATTCCCGCGGGTTGGCGGCACCGCCACTCTACCTCTGGCCCTATTTCGTCACCGCCGCGCTGCTGGAGTGCAGCTCGCTTCGGTTTAATGAAGCCGAGGTCGCCGAGGTCCTGGTCGGTCTCGGACTGACCCTGATGACCGTGCATTACCGGTTCACCCGAGGAGGCGCAAAGAAGAAGAATCGCGAGGCGCAATACGATGCGGTGCATGAATCCACGGGCGCCTGCGGTGACGTTCCCGCCGGGCTGACCCTGCGTTTGGGCATCGCCACAGCACTCGTCCTCCTACTCAACGCCGGGACGACAACGGCCCTCTTCGCCTCGCCATCGAGCAGGGCCAGAATCGACAGGCGCATCGCTAACGGGGTGGAGAAATTCGCCGGCCGCTACGCGCGATACGAGCAATGGGAGAAATCTCTTCGGCTCTATGAGCGGGTTCTCGAAAAGGAACGTGATCGGGCCTCCATCTTGCGCAAGCTTGCCGACTGCGCCAAAAACATGGGTGATCAGGCGAAGTCTGATCAATACCTCCATCGGGCACTTGCGATTGACTTGAAGAAGTACAAAAAGAGGACACGCAGCGCATCCGTGCACCGTTCACTCACGCGCACGTATCGTGCGATGGGAGACGAAGAGACCGCACAGAAACATCTGGAGAATGCGCTGCACATCGCGTTGGGGCGAGTCAAGAAGGATCCGAACAGCGCCTCAGCCGCGTATTCTCTCGGAAGGGCCTACTCCCTGATGGAGCGCCATGGCCCGGCATTGGAAGAGTTGGCGAGGGCGCTGAAACTCAAGCCGAGTTCAAAGAAATACCGAAAAGCCTACCATAACGCCAAGAAAGACGTGTCCTGGACCACCGGTGGTAGACACATTCGTCGCAGTCACTCCGCTAGAAACTGCACGCGCCATGCCACATTGTGAAGTATAACTCGTTGTCTCGGCGGGACTTCCGATTCACATGGCACGTTGCGAAACACTTGTCTCTCTCTTTTCGGGTCGTGAGCTATTTGCGAGGCGATTGATTTAGACAGGTGATTCACGTGCCCTACCACACTAAAGTCGCTTGTCGATTTCGCCTTCGCAGCTCTCGGAAAAACGTTTCGATCTTTCCGCTAGAAAAAACGCCGCCCGGCCGAGGCCGAACGGCGCATTCACGGGGGAGATGAGATCCGGTACCTATGTGCCCCACGGCAGTTGCGCCGCGGGGCCCAAGATGCGATTTTCCTCAATCTTGTAGCCTGTATCGCCGTTAGGTCCGACGATTCGCCCGTCTTCCAGTCGGAAGTTCGTTTCGCCCGTGGGGCCGAAAATGTGCCCCTCTTGAATGAAAAAACCCGTGTAGGAAACAGGGCCGTAGATACGCCCATCATGTACCCAGTGGTCGGTCTCCATGGCAGCCTTACTTTCAGCCTGACTCGGCAGAAAACACCAAAATCGGCCCCAACGAACGTCACTAACGAGAATTCGAGCAAGAGCGCGCGCGGAATCTCAAAAAAAAATAAGATTCGACCGCCGCCGCGGCGTGGACAGCCGCTAGACCACATCGATGGCCCACGGCATCAGTCTCTTGGATGTTCAACCCTTTCAACGCTCTTGCCAGCACTGGGACGGCCTGGACGGTGTCCTCGCCTCGCGTTTCAGAGGGCGCATACCCGATACATAACGATCGGGCGGCGCAGATTTCGTAGACGAGTTCGCCGTACGAAACGGCGCCGCGGTATATCAGGGCTGAGCCGGCAAGAAGCCCAGACGCCACGCCACCCAGAGCCCGCGCGAACCTCCATAATGGGGAGAGCAACAAGGCATGCTACTATTGAGTTGCCGTCGTTGCGGTAGCGCCAAGTCGCTCCGCCAACCACGGTCGAGCCGCTTCCGGTTGGTTTTCTTCGGGTTGGCCCTGTTTGTGCACCTGCCATGGGCTAATCAGGAATCTCGCGCCGCAGTCGATCTCGTGGGCAGTTGGTCGGGCGAGACTCAGTTCGAAACCAACGGCTTCAACTACACACCGGGTGCCGGTACGAACCGTGTGGTTTTGATCGTGGTCGCGGCGGAAAGCAACGGCAACCCAGTCGCCAACGTGAATCAGGTCACGCTCGGCGGTCAAACCCTGACGGCGATCGAAGACGCCGACGGTGTGGTGGTCGGGACCGGCGGGTCGTTTCATAACGTGCTGTGGCTTGGTTACTTGAATGAATCAGGTATCTCGAGCATGAGCGGCAATACCCTCAGTGTCACTTGGGACCAAACGCCGAATACGCCGTTCGGTGAGATCATGGTCCAGGCGGCCACGTATCAGGACGTCGATCAGTTAGTGCCGGTTGCCGCCAGTGCGTCGAATACCAACACATCGGCAAGCAGCATTCAGGCTGGCAGCGTCACTCCCGGAACCGGTGACCGGCTGGTGTACGTCGCCCTCGACGGCCAACCGGGTAACCACACGGCGCCGGGCGGTTACACCGAGCAGTTGGAACAAGACGGCCCGGCAAACGATTTTTCCTGCGCCTCCGTCCAAAGAGATGCCACCACGTCAAGCACGGAGAACCCAACAGCCTCCTGGTCTGTCACCTCGCGGCAGGTGATCATCAGCGTTGTGCTCACTGAGCACGTAGTCATCGATCTGGCGAACGGCCTGGTGGCGTTCTGGAAGCTCAATGAAGGCAGCGGCACCAATGCCACCGACTCGTCCAGTAACACGAATGATGGCACGTTGACCAACAGCCCGGCCTGGACGGACGGCGTACATGGCGGGGCCGTGGATTTCGACGGGGTCGACGACTACATCGGCGCCGGCTCAGACGCCAGTATCGACGACATGTGGGCGGGCGGTGGAACCTTTGCGGCTTGGTGTTTCATAGAAGGCGCGGGAGAGACAAACTTTGGGCGCTTCGCCGACAAGGCCTCGGACGTCGATGCCACCGTCGGGTGGGCAATCCAAATGAACAACGGGACCACTTCGATTCGACTCGAGGCAGGGTTCTCTACAACCCGAGGCATATGGAATTCCGGCACCAACTCCGTGAGCGCCAACAGTTGGTACCACGTCGCCGTTGTGTATGACAGCGACTCGGCCGCCAACGACCCGCTTATTTACATCAACGGCGTCTCGAAAACCGTCACGAATTCCACGCCGCCCGTCGGAACCTACAACACGGACGCGGCGATTGCGCTTCGCATCGGAAACTTCGCCGGCGACACGACGCGGACCTTCGACGGCAGCCTCGACGACATTCGCATCTACAGCCGCGAGCTGAGCACCGGAGAAATCGTTCGGTTGGCCAACGGGTCCGGACTGATTGGGCATTGGAAGCTCGATGACGCCTCGGGCACAACCGCAAACGATTCCGGCGGCAGCAATGACGGCACGCTTACGAACGGCCCCACCTGGAACACCGCCGGTAAGCTGTGCGGGGCGCTGGACTTCAACGAACCGGACAACGAGTACGTGAGCATCTCGGCGAATGCAACCCTCAATATCTCAACTGACGCGACGATCACCGGCTGGTTCAAGCTGGACGCCACCTTCAACAGCAGCACCGCTACGTCACAGGTCATCATGGACAAGTACCTCGACGACGGAAACGACTTGCTCATCGCTTTGATCGGTACGGACTACGGCCAGGCGTCCGTTGCGGACGGTTCGTTGCTTTTCAAGATTGAGGAGGGCGGGTCTGACGCAAGATACACATGGACAACCCAGACAAGCTGGACCGCCGGCCAATGGTATCACTTCGCCGTTGCGCTGGACGTGACCGACAACACGAGCAACCAGATCTACATCGACGGCAGCGACAACACAGCGGGAGGATCGGGAACCGGAACAACGGAGACCATGAGCTTCAATGCCGATATCAACATTGGCGGCAAGGACACCGATTCAAGCCAGCTCGCGGGCGCACATTATTTCGACGGTGTCATTGATGACGTGCGCATTTTCAATCGGGTGCTGTTACACTGGGAGATCCAATCCCTGGCCGCGACGTATCAGGTGATCGACCTGGGCTCGGCGAGCGGTGAGCCGAGCTTGGGGATCTGTGTAAACGATTCGGAACAGGTGGGCGGCTTTGACGAGACGGCGGCGGCCGGCGATTCTACGGCGTGGTTCCAGCAGTATTGCGAATTTACGACCATCGCGACATTGACCGGTGGAAGCGTCAATGAAGCACTCGGAATCAACAATGCGGGCACCGTCGTCGGCTGGTCGGCGGCCGCCGGCGGCATCTTCAAGGCCTTCAGTTGGACAAGTGGCGGCGGCACGATCGATCTGGGCCTGCTGTCCGGGCGAACCGACAGTGAAGCCCTGGGGGTCAACAGCAGCAACGAAGTTTGTGGTACGGCGCTGAACATCGGCCCGCCCCCGACCAGCCGTTTGGCGTTCCTTTATCTACCCGTCGCCGCCTACAGCCT
>JADFIX010000391.1 GCA_022566435.1 Planctomycetota bacterium | reverse complement strand
AGGGACGGAAGCCGCCGATCTACAAAACCGGCCACAACGAGTGGCGCCTCACCACCGACGAGCGCAAACGCATTCTGCTGAACAATATCTACGGCGTGGACATCGACCCGCAGGCGGTGGAAGTCACCAAGCTCTCCCTGCTGCTGAAAGTGCTGGAAGGGGAAGACGAGCAGTCCATTAAACGCCAGCTGGCGTTTTTCCACGAGCGTGTGCTGCCCGATGCCGGTAAACCTCTGCATCGCTCCCGGCAATACCAGCGGCTGGTCTCCCAACTCACATCGGATGGTACGACGTTACCGGACACACCCGGACTCTGCGCCATCCCGGAAAACCGCGCCGACGCTCAAGCGCTGCGTCGAGATCGTCCGCCAGGTGCGGCCCGACATCGTCATCACGCACGCACCGGCCGACTACATGGTCGACCACGAGATGACCAGCAAGCTCGTGCGGTCGGCGTGCTTCGGCGCCCCGGCGGCAAACTTCCTCACGTCGGCGATCGAGCCGGCCGCAGCGATCGAGCGCATCCCCCACCTGTATTACGCCGACCCCATCGAGGGCAAAGACCCGCTCGGCGACGATGTCGCGCCGGCGCTTCTCGTGGATATTTCGTCGGTGATCGATACGAAGGAGCAGATGCTCGCCTGCCACGCCTCGCAGCGCGAATGGCTGCGGGCCCACCACGGCATGGACCAGTACATCGCGTCCATGAAGGAGTGGGGCGCCACGCGCGGCAAGCAGCTCGGCGTCGGCTACGCCGAAGGGTTCCGACAGCACCTCGGACATGCCTACCCGCAGAACAATGTCATCGGCGAACTGCTGGGCACCTGAACGACTCGCCGCGACCGGCCGAGCCGATGCCGTCGGTGGCAAAACAGGCGGCGGCGGGATTCGAACCCGCGATAACGGATTTGCAATCCGCCCCCTTAGTCCACTTGGGTACGCCGCCGTGCCGTCAAAACTCCCGACTTATAAAGAGCAGGATGCGGAAATCCAGCCGATTCAACCGGTTCTTCCACCGCATGAACCGCTGCCAAGCCGCAACTCCGCCTGCTCTGGGAGCCTGAAGGAGCGACACCTATAACCTACCGGCCTGCGCTTTGCAAGGCGGGAGCGCACGATACTCGGCCGACCAAATTCCAAGCAAAAAAGAACAGAGTGTGGTGTTCCAGGGCTCCCGCTCCAGGAATACATCGGCCGAGGGTCCGTCCGACCGATGTTTATTCAGATTTGCTAGGAAACCACACCAAATTGCGCGGTTTTGGGATTGGCGCCGCTCCCGGATCGTCGCTCAATCCCGTGGTCGGCATTGGCCGCGAGGTGCGCCAGCCGGTGGAATACAGCCTCGACTTCGTCCGAGACGCCGATGGCTTGCGCAAGCTCTTCCGCGGAAAACGCGGAGTCGGGTCGACTCCGCAAATACTTCAAAATCTTCCGTTGAAGATCGACGAATCGGTCGGCCGCTCGTTTGCCGGCTTCTACACCGGGCTGATCGTATGCGTTGACGTTCATCAGTTCTGCGCAGAGTCCCACGGACCGCTCGAACAGGGCGATCAACGACCCGACGGATCGCGGCGTGAGGTCATCGAGCGTGATTGTGATGGACTCCCGCCCGGCGTCAGCTAATGCCTCTCTTGTTCCTTGCCAGCAGCCGTGCAGATAATCGCCGCTTGTCAGATCCTCGCGCACGCGGAGGGACTTGCCGCCGCGCGCGCGACGCACGTTCAAAAATGTAACGAAAGCGTCGTTCACGCCGTCGACGAGCTGTTGCACATAGGCGTGCTGATCCGTACTTCCCTTGTTTCCGAAGACGGTCAGGCCGCGATGGACGATGGCTCCCCCGCGGTCGCTCTTTTTTCCGAGAGACTCCATCACCAGTTGTTGCAGGTACCGCCCCAGCAGCGAAAGCCGATCGCGGTAAGGGAGGATGACCATGTTTCGCACGCCGAGACGCTCGATGGCGTACCACCACATCGCGGCGAGGAGGGCTGCCGGGTTTTCGCGACAGTTCGGATCCCGGGTGGCCTCGTCGCAATCGCGCGCTCCGGAAAGGAACGCGTCCGTATCGAATCCCAAAACCGCAGCGGGCAGCAAACCCGCGACGGAGAATACGGAAGTGCGCCCACCCACCCAATCCCAAAGGGGAAAAACCCGGAGCCACTTTTCTTGAATCGCTTTCTTGTGAAGCAAGGAGTCAGGGCAGGTGACGGCCACGGCGTGCCGCGCGAAATCCAACCCCTCCCGGCGATAGGCCGCCTCTGTTTCGATCCAGGCGTTTCTTGTCTCGACGGTGGACCCGGATTTCGTCACCACGACGGCGAGGGTGTTTGCCAGGGTCTCTTGGAGTTCGTCAAAGACGCGGTCCATTCCGTCGGGGTCGGTATTGTCAATGAATCGGATAATCAACGGATCGCTAGAGTTGCTCAAGGCATCGGCGAGGAATTGCCCACCGAGGGAGGACCCGCCGATTCCGATGACCAGAATCAGATAGAAACCGTCGCCGTTGGGCGGTTTGATGGTTCCGTCATGAATGCCGTCTGCGAATGCCGCCAGGTCTTTTTGCGAGTCGGTGATCGCCTTGGCGATGGCTGGATGCGGCGCAAGCTGCGGGGCCCGGAGCCAGTAATGACCGACCATCCGCTCTTCACTACTGTTGGCCACGGCACCCTTTTCGAGGGCGTCCATCGCTCTAAGTGCTTTGTTCATCGGTCCGTCCAATTTGGACAGGTAGTCTTCATCAAACGACATTCTGCTGATGTCGAGTTGAAGACCCAGCGCTTCGATGGAACACAAATACTTGTTGAATCGCTCCCAGCGCTTTGGCCCGTTCATGGATGGCGCTCCCGAACGCTTACAGATCGATCACTGGGACTGGTAGATGGGTCTTCCGGCGCCAGTGCCATTATTGCGGCATAGATTCTATCGGTGGCCACTCTCACCCGATCGCGCCCGTTTCCGGCGTGCTCGAGGTTGCCAAGATCGACGGGCGGTCCAAACCGTATGCGCGCCCGATGTCTGGCAAACAAATCGCCGGCGATGCCGGTATGTTCCTTGAGGCCGCTGATATGCGCCGGGATGACCGTGGCCCCGGTTCTCAATGCCAGCATCGCCACGCCGTCTTTCAGCTCGACCGGTTCACCGGGGTCCATGATTCGCCCTTCAATGAAGATCCCCAAAACTTTTCCTGCACGAAGGTGGCGGATCGCCTGCTTGGTCGCCGTTGTATCACGGCCATCGCGTCTGACGGAAATGCACTCCGTCAAGCCTAACATGTACTTGACGACCCGCAAGTTGCAGTATTCGGCGGCGACCATGAACCCGATCGGGCGATGGGGAGCCGCCGCGCCGAGGAGAAACGGGTCGGCCGCGCAGGTATGGTTCGCCGTGACAATGACCGGCCCAACGCCCGGCAGCCTCTTGGGTCCCACGCGCTCCATCCGCCACCAGAGTTTGGCGAGCAACTCGTTGACCGAGACCCAAAACGTAAACCCGGGGCGATACCCGGTGCGCCGCCCGGCCCGCCGCAGACGCACCGTGAGCGTCGTGAGAGCCGCGACGAATGCCGCCAGGCTCACACCCACGAGGATAAAGCCAACCCATCGATCGACGTCGCGCCACGCGGGAATGCCGAGCGAGCCCGTCGCCACCAACAAGGCACCCGTGCAGCACAGATCCTTGACCCCGAATACCCGTCCGCGGAATCGGTCGGCGACCGTCCGTTGCAGGAGCGTATTGAAACTGGCCATGACGGTGACCGCGGACATTCCGGCCATCATCACGCCGACTGCCCCGACGACATAGAGCGTGGCAGGTTCGAAAGGAAGAAACACAGAGAGGGCGAACACGGCGATCCCCGCGGAGATGCCAAAAAGGCCTCCCGTAATCGCCATCTCGCTGCGAAGCGCATGAGCGAACGCTGCCATTGCGATGGCGCCGATGACAAAACCGATCCCCAAAAACGCCCGAAAGGCCCCCATCTGCGTGTATGTGCCACCGTACACGTCTCGCACGATGGCGGGAATGACGCTGTTGACCAGCGGACCGCAGAACCAGACGAATGCGGCGATCGCAAGCAGCTCGCGCACGCCGAGGTGGCACCGAACGTAGCGAAGACCGTCGGCAATAGAACCGACCGACATAGGCACGGTGGATCGGGTCGATGGGGTCGCGTGCGACCTGGGCGGCACAAGAAAGATCAAAAAGATCGCGCTGATCAAATAAGTGACGGCATCAAGGCGAAAGGCGATGACCGGTTCGTAACGATCCGCTAGATAGCCACTAATCGCCACGGAAATCATGGTGGCGATGATACCCAGGCCACTGATCAGCGCATTGGCCCGAGCGAGCTGGCTGCGCCGAATCAGGGTCGGTAGCAACGCCGAACGTGCCGGCGAAAACAGAGCGGCAAACAGCCCGATTAGCAGCAGGGGCAGAAACGGGCCCCAGCGACCCCAGTCCTGCATCCAACCCAAGAGCCCCACGAATCCCAACATGACGGCGCAGCGGATCGCGTCGGCGGTAATCATGATGCCTCGTCGAGGAAGTCGATCGGCCAAGAGTCCGGCGAAAGGGCCGAGTAGAAAGAACGGCACGAAAAACATGAACGTCATTCGTGCGGTCAGGGGCGTCACATCCACGCCGGAATTGACGGCATGTTGCGTTTTGAGAATCGCCATTTCGGATAAATGATCGCCCATCGCGCTGACGGCGTACGCGCACCACAGTAGAACGAAATTGCGGTTGGCGAGCAGACTTGTGGGTGGCGATGGCTCGGAAGGGCTCGATGATGTCATTTGTGTAACAGGGCTCCGGTCGGAGGTCGCGGGCCAGACACGCTATTATCGGCTATCGTAGGGCACGCCCTACGCCTTGAATAGGCCGAGCCGGCGAGCGAACCGGACTCCACGACTTCGAGCAGGTATATTTTCGCTCCTCCGCCGGGCTACCTTCGTGTCGCTGTTCACCGGTCGGCGCTGCCTCGCATTTGAAGAACAGCCGCGCCAGCCGTTGAAATCATTTC
>JADFIX010000390.1 GCA_022566435.1 Planctomycetota bacterium | reverse complement strand
CTACGACGCGGCGGGACGCCTGATCGCCAGTCACCACGGCGACCGTGAACGAGCCGGTGCGAATGAAGGACTTCTGTTCCGAAACCGGACTGAGTCTTGCGCAACTCTTCAAGCTGATGCGCGACGAGCACGGTTTGATGGCTAACATCAACATGACGTTGGAGACCGATACGGCCCAATTGCTTGCCCTGCATTTCGGGATCGAACTCACCGTCGTGCCCGCCAAGACTTTACTCGACGATGTCATGGACGAATTCGCGGCCGTGGAGCGAAAGCATCTTCAGACTCGTCCGCCGATCGTGACCATGCTCGGCCATGTCGATCATGGTAAGACGAGTTTGCTCGATGCCATCCGCAAGACACGGATTGCCGCCGGGGAGGATGGCGGCATTACGCAGCATATCAGTTCGTATCATCTGGATACTTCCCACGGCGCGGTGACGTTTCTTGACACGCCGGGGCACGAGGCCTTTACCGCGATGCGTGCGCGCGGCGCCGAGCTTACCGATGTCGTGGTGTTGGTGGTGGCTGCCGACGATGGGATCATGCCGCAAACGATTGAAGCCATCAATCACGCGAAGTCCGCCGGGGTGCCCATTGTCGTCGCCCTGAACAAGATCGATCTCGGTACTCAAAACAAGCTGAAGATTTACGGCCAGTTGACGGAACACGAACTGACACCCAGTGGCGACTGGGGCGGGGAAATCGATGTGATCGAAACCTCTGCCACCACCGGACTGGGAATCGAGGACCTCGTCGAACACCTTGCCGAATTGAGTCATCTCTTGGACCTCAAAGCGGATCCGACGATTCCGGCGAGCGGCGCAGTGATCGAAGCCGAAACGAAATCCGGTGTCGGCCCCGTGGTCCAGGTGCTCGTGCAGGAGGGCACCTTGAAGGTCGGCCAGACGATTGTCTGCGGCAACGCCGCCGGCAAGGTGCGTGCGATCCTCAACGATCACGGCGAACGGATCAAAGAGGCGGGCCCAGCGATGCCCGTGGAAGTCTGGGGACTGGATGAAGTTCCCGCTTCCGGCGACAAGTTCTTCCAGCTCAAACGGTTGCAGCGGGCGAAAGACGTGGCCGCCGAAGTGGCCCAGATGCGTTTGAAAAAAGGGCGACAACAATCCCGAAAAGTCGCCACCTTGCAGGAATTGCTGAAACAGCGAGACACGGATGAAGTACCCGAGTTGAATCTGATCGTCAAAGCAGACGTCGACGGCAGTATCGTGGCCTTAAAGCAGATTCTCTCCGGGATTCCATCCGAAGAGGTGCGTTTGACGATTCGCCACTCAGGGGTCGGCCAAGTAAACGACAGCGATATTCTTCTCGCGGCCACCTGCCGCGGAATCGTGGTGTCCTTCCGGGTTGACGTTTCGGCGGCCTCTCGGCGTCTCGCCGACCAACACGGCGTAGATATACGAGGTTATCGCGTCATTTATGATGTTTGCGATGACATAAAAAAGGCACTTGAGGGGCTCCTTGCGCCGCTCGAGACGATAGAGCACAGGGCGACCGCCGAGGTTCGCGAAGTCTTCCGTCTGAGCCGCAGAGGCGGTGTCATTGCGGGGTCCATTGTGACTTCGGGGCCGCTGATACGCGATCAACTGGTCAAGATCACTCGCGATGGCGTGATCGTACGAGACGGCGCGAAAATCGCCTCCCTGCGGCGATTCAAGGACGACGTCAAGGATGTCCGGTCCGGAATGGAGTGTGGTATTCGGGTCGAGGACTTCGACGACATCCATGTCGGGGACCTCATCGAGACCTACGAAATCGTTAAGACCGCCAGAACGCTCTAGATAGCCTCGGCGGCATAGCGGACGGCGGCCGGTGTCAGGCTCACACGAAGGATGAAGTGACGGGCATATGATCGAATTCAAAGCGGATTGCGGTCACACGGTCCGGGCGAGAGACGAAGACGGCGGCGGTGTGGTTCGTTGCTCGTACTGCGGCAAGCCGGCCAACGTCCCGGAGGGCGGCGGCGACGATCTCGACTTCCTCTTTAACGACGTCGAGCAGAATTCAGGCGAATCCAAGCGTGGCAAGCGTCGTCGTGGTAAGTCCAAGCGCGCCGCCAAACGGATCGGTGCCCGAGGTGAATTCAATCCATTTGCGGTGGTTCTGCGTTTGTGCTACGCCGCTTTGCTTATCATTATTGTCGTGGTGGTCGGCAACCAGTTCGTCATTCCTCTCTTTCAAAAGGGCGGCGTCCAGAAGCGAACCACGGGGCCGGTGGATCTCGATCAGGCGAATGTCGATGGGCGGCGAAGGCCTAGGGGGGCGTCAAAACCAAGAGAAAAGCTCCGCCCCGGCACGCTTTATGTAAACTCCACGCCGGCCGGGTCCGGGGTGAGAATCTTCTGTATTGAGGCGGGTAAAGCACCGACAGAAGGGCGTATTCACCGTGCCCAGGGCGTCACCATCTGCATGAACGGTGTTTGCAAGCCGAGAGGACATGGCATGTTCATCGTCGAGGTGGCCATCCCCGTCAGGCATCCGGACCTGAGACTCGGCCCGAGATTCAACGATTTCCGGCGCAAACTCAGAGATGCCTCAAAGGAGAAGGATCGCCACCAGGCTGCGAATGAATACTTCATTCCGGACGATTCCGTCTTGCTCGTCGACACGGACGGTAGTCAACAATACTTCGTTCGACAGTATCGCCAGGAACGACGCAGGGATCGTGGGACGGCGGTACGCGCCCTTTTTCTGCCGCGGATTCCGAAGGAATCGGGGCGCGGATACTCCGTCGATAAGCTGATCCGCGGCGCCTTCATCCCCGAAGGCAATCAAAACGAATTTGACGTCGCGGACGTCAGCGATGAATTGAAGGACTTTTTCAAAATCGAGCAGCCCGAGCGTGATGCAATCGTCGAGGCACTACGGCGAATCGGTGTGATTTCATACCGAACGCCTGACGGAAAGACCACACTGTTCGAGATCGACGAGAAAATGCTGGGGGACAGAGTCATTATTGATGCGGCACGATGACAATCGGTGTGTTAACATTGGAATTGGCGGTGCTGGACGCTCAATCACTAAAAGACAAACGGCGAGTCATTCAGAGTGTCAAGGTTCGGCTTCGCAACACGTTTAATGTTTCGGTGGCCGAGGTCGGGTGCTTGGATCAGCGACGGCACTGCCGATTGGCCGTCGCCATGGTGTCCAGGGAGACCAGACCGCTTCATTCGCAGCTCGACAAGATGGTCGACTTTGTTCGGCGGTCGAGCGGGTTGACTCTAATCGACTACGACCGCGAGATTTTGTAGGTAAGGGAAGAGTGCGAGCGGGAGATTCGGAAGAAGAATGAAGCGGTTTCGTAAAGAAAGACTCGCAAGCGTCATTCGAGACGTTGTTGCGGAGGCGATACAGCACCGCTTGAATGACCCACGTGTGTCACCGCTGACCAGTGTGACCCGCGTGGAAATGATCAGTGATGTGCAGTTCGCGGACGTCTTCGTTTCCGTGCCGGGCGGCGACGTCCAAGAGCGAAAGACGCTGGCGGCGATCAAGCACGCCGCTGGCTTCATCCAGCGGCTAGTGGCCCGCGAATTGTCGATTCGGCAGTGCCCGGAACTCCGATTCGATATCGACGAACGCGTCAAAATGGTACGACAGATGTTGGACCTCTTGGAGAAGAACCGTCGAGGGCGATCCGTGCAGTCAGTAGACGACGCCGGCATGCCTGATTTGTCGGCGGCGGATTTCGAGCCGAAGGTGCCCGGCAGCGGTAATGATTGCGACGACGGTGATCGGAGGATCGACGAATGAAACAGGGTACGCTTTACGCCGGACGCCTCAAGAAGGCCTACACTAAGATGCGCCAACAGGCTCCCGACCCCGAAACGCCCGCACCGACAGAACCGCTCAACCAGCTTGCGATCGCGGCGTTCGCAGTGTCGTGCGGCGAAAAACAAGCCGCCACGATCGTCGATACACTTGTGTCGAACATGGCGGGATGGAATGAGGTTCGCGTGTCTCGCCCCTCGGAAATCAACAAGGCCATTGGCAATGGCGTTTTGGATTCTCTCGCGCCATGCCAGCGTCTGGTGAGCATGCTCGAATCGGTGTACGAGCGCGAAAACGCACTCTCGCTCGACCGGCTGAGACAGATGGGACGTCGCGAAGCGAGACAGTATCTCGACAGTTTAGGCGGTGTGGATGAATACGGTGTGGCATCCGTCGCACTGTGGAGCTTGGGTGGGCATGGCATTCCAGTCAACGACGGATTACTCAAGGAACTCCGTGCGGCCGGTTTGGTCCATCCGGATGCGACGCGCGGCGAGGTGCAGGCCTTTCTCGAGAGACATGTCAGCGCCGCAGACGCTCAGAGTTTCTCGATCGTCATGCGGTCGTACAAGGCAACGAAAAGCGCTACGCTGAAGAGCGCCAAGAAAGCCACGACAAAAACGAAGACACCGGCCAAGAACAAAAGCAAGACGACCGCCAAGAAGAAAAAGAAGAAATGAACGCACGCGCGACCGGAAGTACAGTGCCGAGCGGGTCTCGATGGACGGTCGCGGGGAGAATGAACGCGCGCGGTCACCAAGGCGGCACGATGGATCGTCACACATGATGCATTACGTCGGAAGGAAAAACACGATTGCTTGTACATTGATGCTGCTGCTCTTCGCCGGGTGGGGATGCCAGGCCGGCGCGCCCAGTGTCGGTCGAACGCTTGGCTCGGCGGCGGATTCACACGCGTTAGATGTCGATCCCGCCCGCGCCTACCTTGCGATGGCAGATATCGCGCCTCCGGTCACGCGACCAATGAGACCTGAGTCCTTTACCCCTCTTTCCGAACGATCCGCTCGGCAGATCGCCACCTCGAGAAAGCTTGTCGCAGAAGAGCGATATACCGAGGCCGCCCTCCAATTGGAACGAGCCCTTCGGTACGACCCGAATCACCCCGATATCCACCGTGCCCTTGCTATTCTTCATTGGCATGCAGGAAACGGCGAACGAGCCCATGCCCATGCCGAACGTGCCTTGTCGCAAAACCCGGACGACACGGTCGCC
>JADFIX010000389.1 GCA_022566435.1 Planctomycetota bacterium | reverse complement strand
AGCCGGAGCCGAAGCCGTTGTCATCGTCGTTGCCGGCGCCGATCACGGCCACGTCCCCCGAGACGGCCACCGAGTTGCCGAACCGGTCGCGCGCCGCGCCGTCGGAGGCCAGCAGCTTCTGCTCTTCGACCCACTGGGTCCCGTCGTAGCGGTAGACGTAGGCGGAACCGAAGTCGATGCCGTTGTCATCGTCCAAGCGGGCGCCGATCACGGCCACGTCCCCCGAGACGGCCACCGACTCGCCGAACTCGTCGCCCGCCGCGCCGTCGGAGGCCAGCAGCTTCTGCACCTCGACCCAGTTCGTGCCGTCATGGCGAAAGACGTACGCGGCCCCGGTAAAGGCGGTTCCCAGAATCCCGATCCCGATCGATCCCACAAGAGCTGTTTCGCCGGAGACGGAAACGGAAAAGCCGAAATAGACCTTGTAGAACCCATCGGAAGCAAAGAGCACCTGCTCTTCGATCCAGGTCGAGCCGTCGAATCGAAAGACATGGGCCGAACCGCAGGTCTGTCCTGACACCTCGCAGAAATCAAGCCGCGCCCCCAAGATTGCCACGTCGTCGCTGATCGAAACTGATCCGCCGAACGAAGGGAAAACCTCGGCGTCGGAGCCCGTGACGCTCTGCTCCTGTAGCCAGGGCATCTCGTCGCAAGTAACAAAGACGCCGCACTCGTCCGGTCGGCCATCGCCGTTACAATCGGCGCTGGTCATGTCGGCGATATCCTGGGCATCGTCGACACCGTTTTCGTTACAGTCGATGAGTCCGCGGGCCGGTAGGGAAACCGCGTTGATGATCGCCATCGTCATCCATGGCGACGGAAGGTGGATGGTATCTCCCTGAACCCCGTTCACCGAAATGACTGATGTAAGAGTCACAAAAATAGCAGTTGCAGTGATGTTACCGTTCACGCGCCAAGCGGCCATCATCAATTCCTCCTATGCCCGTCTTCCCGCCCAAACAGACTTGTCCCTTCAATCTACCGAAACAGACGGCTAAGCACAATAAAAACTCCCTTTGCGCCAGCCCGAGATCCACGTCGGAGCGGACCCCTCGATTAGGGACACAGCTCGATTTGCGTTCCCGGGTACTCCATGCCCCGGAAACCCATGATAATCGAAAGTACGTCGTTGATGTTGACAATCAGGTTAATCTGCGTCCCATCCAAATCCGGTGACATGTCCGTCACCGACAAGTGCGTCGCGTTACACGGTGGCGAGCCGCAGCCGGGCGTTTTAGTCGGGTCTACGAGCGTCTTGATGGCCGCCACGGCGTCGTCGATGTTCACGGCCCCGTTCGGCGGCGTCCACTGCACACTGTCGAAGAACCCGACGCAATCGCCGTACCATCTGTCGCCGGGCTTGGCCTGCGTTTCCGCCACCAGGGGCGGATCGGAGACGAATCCGTCCAATACCGTCCTGATATGATAGGTCGACGTCGGAATGATCGGACAGCCGGTCAGGTGTACCGTCGAACATCCGCTCCAATCCGGCGGCGTGGTCGGCCTCGTCGAGCTCACGACCGAAATACAAGTCGCAGGGGAGAGACCAGCACCGTTAATCGGCGCGGTCGCCCACCACGACGCGCCGATGGCCGTGACCCCGTTCACCAGCGTGCTCGTGAGGGTCAATCGAATATCGAACGGGCCTACCTCTGCATTGCCCGGTAGGATCGAAATGTATCGATTCTTCAAGATGTCGTGGGGCGGCAGTGCCAACGTCGGCGAGTTGACCAGAGGACAGTTCTCGTCGAACGAGAAATGCAGTACGAAATCCCCGGTCGCTCTGCTACCAAGGAGGCTGTGCATTGAATTGTTCAAACCTCCCACGCGAATCAGCAACTCCTGGCCTTCTTCGACGTCTACAGTGACCCTGGACGGCCCGGCGTTGATACCGCAAGTATTGTCGCCGCAGCCAATTTCATCGCTTCTCAACAATGGGCACCCGTTGGTTGCATCATACACCGCGATCATTTGATCAAAATCGGCATCATTGACGCAACTATCGACGGTCAGTTCACCGCACGCCTCTGCGACATAGGAATACCACACGTCCTCGTGCAGATCGGCATCACCCGGCAGCGAACTGGCACACCCACCCTCGCCGGCCTGAAGTCCCGGCCCGTCGTCCGTCGCGCAGATGTTGGTCTGGTCGGCAAGTACCAACTCAGTCCCATCGGTCGGGACATGGCTGACCAGGAAAGGCGTTTCACAGTCGTCGTTGTCCGGCACGGCCCGACAGGTACCAGTCGGGTTGCTGCAGTCGGTGCAAGGAATCCATATACCTCTCCGTAATACGACACAATCTTTTTGCGTCATATCTTCCGTACATACGCCGGGACCCGCGGCCGAGCATGTGCAGCAGGCGCCGAGTACGTCCGGTGGCGTGGCAATACCGCTGCTCTCGCAGAAGCCGACGTCGACGCTTCCGATCTGATCCGATGAATAGGCGTGGGTGTCAGGTTCGGGGGCCGTCCAAGTCGAAACCGCATGATGTTTATTCCCATCGTCGCGCGACCAGGTCGCGTGCACCTCACAGCCCGGCTCCCCATATCCGGAAACCTCGAACCAGTAGGTGTCACCGGCGAAACCGCCGTTCGGTAGCTCGATCGGTGTATGCAACATGCCGCTGTAGTGCCATGTGCCGGTCCCCGCTCCGGTGCCCTCCAGCTTGCTCAGCACTGCAATCGTGGACATGGCGAGTTCCGCGCCGGGAATCGCCGGACAGCCCACATCGGTTTCGTAGATTCGGATTTCCCAAGTGTCGTCGATACTCTGCACACAGGACGTCTGGCAGCATGGTGTCTGATAGAATCCCGTATTCCAGCAAATCTCGTCCACCACGCCGCCGAACTTCACGTCGTCGGCCAACACGCTCGCCGTTTCGCCGTCGAGCCCGTTTCCCGGGTTGCGATCCATGAACGGCACCAGGCCGAAAATGGTCTGCACCTGCTGGCAATTCGCGGGCTCATCGAACGGGCACACCGGACACGGATCGACCTGGCAGTCTGTATCGGCGATAAAGAAACCTCCGTCCGCCTCACACTCCGCCAATGTGTCATGCGCGGTATCGTCAAGGCACTGACCAAGAAGGCAGCAAACACCCGAGGTGCCACGATCCTCGCCCGCCGCGACAGCCGAAGCACTGAGGCTGGTCGCAAGAAGAGTCATGCAGGCGACGGAACGGAAACCTTGTTTTGGGCTCGAGGCAGTCATTATTCTCGGTGCTCCATCGCGCCCAGGCGATCGCGTTGAGCGGCAGTCGTCTTTGGCCGAATTCTTGTCCCAAGCGCCCACAAGCCGGTTCTATCGGAACCCGAAATCCACCGTGAAGCGGACCCGACGATTATGGACACTGCGCCAGATCGGGACCTGGGTACTCGAATCCTTGGAAGCCCTTGATAATCGAGAAAACGTCATTGATATTGACAATCAGATTAATCTGGGTTCCGTCCAGATTCGGTTCCATGTCCGTCACCGATACGTGGGTCGCGTTGAGGGCGTTGATGTCCTGAAACGTCTTGATGGCCGCCACAAAGTCGTCCGCGTTCGTCACGCCGTTCGGCGGGGTCCATACATTCGGCGGAACGCCCATGGGCCCGAGGAAGTTGCCCACGCAGTCGCCGTGCCATTTGTCGCCGGGTTTGGCCTGCGTTTCCGCCACCAGGGGCGGATCGGAGACCTGTCCGCCCAAGACCGTCCTGATATGATAGGTCGACGTCGGAATGATCGGACAGCCGGTCAGGTGCACCGTCGAGCATCCGGTCCAATCCGGCGGCGTGGTCGGCCTCGTCGAACTTACGATCGAAATACAGGTCGCCGGGGAGAGACCTCCGCCGTTGACCGGCGCGGTCGCCCACCATGACGAGCCGACGGCGGTCACGCCGTTCACTTGTGTGCTTAC
Source organism: Planctomycetota bacterium (assembly GCA_022566435.1). Lineage (GTDB taxonomy): Bacteria > Planctomycetota > Phycisphaerae > UBA1845 > UBA1845 > JADFIX01. The sequence goes on along the minus strand of JADFIX010000389.1, from coordinate 1,128 downwards.
GAGAGTCAGCATGATGTCGCTCGTCCCCAAGACCGGATCGCAAGGATTGGGCCCGATGGAGATGTAGCGGTTCTTCAGGATGTTGTGCGGAGGCGACGGCATGAAGGGTGACTGGCAGGGCGGACAATTTTCGTCGAGCGAGAAACGCAGTATGAATTCTCCGCGCGGGTTAGGCATAAAGCTCGGGGGAATGTCAACGCCCCAACCTCCTACGCGAATCAGCAACTCCTGGCCTACAGCGACGTCTACAGTGACCCTCGACGGGCCGGCGAGGATGCCGCACGTATCGTCGCCGCAGCCAATTTCATCTTCAGTAAATAACGGACACCCGTTGGCCACATCATAAACGGCGATCATCTGATCGTAATCGGTATCGGCGCAGCTATCGACCGTCAGTTCACCGCACGCCTCCGCGACGTACGAATACCACACATCGTGGTGCAAATTGCCGTTACCCGGCAGCGAGCTCGCACAACCGCCATCGCCGGCCATAAGCCCGGGGCCATCGTTGGTGGCGCATATGTTCTCTCCCTCGATGACGAGTTCGCTTCCGTCAGTCGGAATGCCTGTAATCACCCGAGGCGACGCGCAATCGTCATTCACCGGCACGCCCGGACAGACACTGGGATCGGCACAGTCGATACACGCAGACCATCTACCTCTCAGATTCTGAACGCAATCCTTTTGCGTTACGTCTTCCGTACATACTTCAGGACAGTTGCAACAGGCGCCGAGTACGTCCGGCGGCGTGCCAAGACCGGTGCTCTCGCAGAAGCCGACGTCGACGCTACCGATTTGATCCGACGAATAGGCGTGGGTGGCGGGCTCGGGGGCCGTCCAGGTCGAGACTGCGTGATGGTCGTTACCGTCGTCGCGCGAATGGATCGCATGCACCTCGCAGCCCGGCTCCCCGTAACCGGAAACCTCGAACCAGTAGGTGTCGCCGGCGAAACCGCCGTTCGGCAGGGCAATCGGTGCGTTCAAGATTCCTCCGTAGTGCCACGTTCCCGTCGCTGATCCGGTGCCCTCCAGTTTGTTCAATACCGTAATGGTCGAAACGCCGATTTCCACGCCCGGAATTCCCGGGCAATCCGGATCCGTATCGTAAATTCGAATTTCCCAGGTCTC
>JADFIX010000388.1 GCA_022566435.1 Planctomycetota bacterium | reverse complement strand
ATTCGGACTACGCCTGACGATAGCGCCACTGCCGATTCACACCCCGTTTCACCCCGAAAATTGCCTCGAATTTTTCCAAACTGCGCAACCCGGGCTAGTCTCCAGTAGTGCGGGCGCGGCTGGCACGTCCGGCACGCTACTGAGTACTGCGTCCCACGCGAGTTCCGAAGCAAGTACTCCAAGATCCAGCGGCGAAAGCGACGGATTCTCAACCTCATCAGTCGTCACGGCGTAAAGCACATCGCCGTCACTCTCGGTGGCAAACGGCTGGATCGCACGGCTCATCGACCCATGAACCTGAACTGCAAGGCGCTGCAGCGCCGCAAAGGGTAACTTCTGGTTCGTCACCACAAGCGTCAACGTGGTATTGCTGGTCGGGCCTCCGTGCTTGCCGTCAGTACTCCCACCGATCGGAGCGAACGCCTTGAGTCGATCGGTGATTAACGGGCACTCCTCCTCAGAACTGTTTCTTTTGCATCTGACGATCCGCCCGTTGCGATCGACGATCGCTCCCCCTGCGTTGACTACCGTAAACACGCCGATCTTTGTTGGCCCGATCGTACGAAATGCCCCGCCCTGTCCCGAATGGGGCCAGCCTGCGGACACATCAGCGTCCTTTCCGCGGAGGTAATAAGAGCCCTGCATGGCAAACCGCCCCGCGCCGCGCGCGCCGAGCGGAAACCAGCCCGGCTCTGCAGATTGCAGCGCTGCTTTGCCCAGACGATCGTCCGGGGTGACGCGGCTGTACCGGCGCACGCCGACGTCGTAGATGATCGCGGCAACCACACCGGCGATGAAATCCACGTTGCCTTCTGCCGCCTTGGCCTCTTTGATCCCGTTTGCCACTCCCGTCGCGGCCGACAGCCCATACCAGGATCCGCCGGAGAATACGACTGCCTCCATCATCTTGTGGTCATACGAGTTCATCAGCGCGGTCGCATTCACTGTGCCGGGCGCGCCTCCTCGGACGTCGACTGCACCCTTTACCCCATCCGGGAAATAAAACACTGTCGTGCCGGTCGGCCCTTCCTCGTATTCCGCGATTCCAACCATCATTCCCGGGAAATCGAATCGGAGGCTAGGGCCGTCCTTGTGCATTTTGGGAATCGGTCTCGGTGAGTCCTGGCCCACCACGACATCTGTGGCGATCAGAGCGGAGAACAGCGCAGCAACAACCGCGCAACAGTAATGCGTAGCATGGTGCAGACTCAAACGCATAGACGTATTCCGTTAGAAGACAGCCATGAAACTCAGCCGGGTAGGTCGGGCTCGGCCCGACGTCGGCTGAGTGTGTGACGTTCCGTCGGCCAGAGACCGATCTACTTGACTGATCAGGTCTTGAATTACCGCCAGCAAAACGAGGTATCGGCGTCAAGACGACGGCACCCGAATGCAGACGTTTTTCGGTTCCGTAAAAAACCGCAGTGCCTCGTCGCCGCCCTCGCGTCCGACACCGCTGTTCTTCACGCCGCCGAATGGCACGCGGAGATCGCGGAGCAGCCAGCAATTTACCCATACGGTGCCGGCCGCCAGATCCCGCGCGACGCGATGAGCCCGGCCGACGTCGCTCGTCCAGACCGATGCGGATAGCCCGTAGTCCGTCGAATTGGCGTAGCGGAGTACCTCATCCTCGGATTCGAACGGGGTGATGGAGACCACCGGGCCGAAGATCTCCTCGCGATTCACGCGGCAGTCGACGGCGAGTTCCGTCATGACCGTGGGCTCGATAAAGAAGCCGTCCTTACAGCGATCGTTTGTCGCCTTGGGCGCGCTCCCGCCGCACAAGAGTTTGCCACCCTCTTCTTTCGCAAGATCGATATACCGCATGATCTTCTCGTGGTGGCTGCGCGACACGATGGCGCCTTGGTTGGTGGCTTTCTCGAGAGGGTCCCCAATGCGCAGCTTCTTCGTCTCTTCCACGAAGCGCTCGACGAATGAATCGTACAGCGGTCTCTCGACGAACATTCGCGAGCCGCAAAGGCACACCTGCCCCTGGTTCGCGAAGGACGATCGCAGGCTCTCGAGGATGGCTTTGTCTTGATCGGCGTCGGCGAAGATGATGTTCGGATTCTTCCCCCCCAGTTCGAGCGAAACCTTCTTGAACATCGGCGACGCCACGCCGGTGATTTCCGCGCCGGTCACGGTGCCGCCCGTAAAGGAGATGGCCGGTATTCTCGGGTGGGCCACGATCGCCGCCCCCGCTTTTCTGCCCAGACCGTGTACGATATTCAACACGCCGGGCGGTAACCCCGCTTCCTGACAAAGCTTTGACAGCAGAAACGCGGTCATCGGCGTGACTTCCGACGGCTTGGCCACCACCGTATTCCCGCAGCATAGCGCCGGTGCCACCTTCCAGGAGAAGACATAAAGCGGCAAATTCCACGGCGAAATGATGCCCGCCACGCCTATCGGCTGGCGGAGCGTATAGTTGATGGCCACGTCGTCGGTGGCGTGCATCTCCGAACGGGCATGCACGATCGCCGTCGCGAAGAACCGAAAGTTCACCGCCGCCCGCGGGATGTCCAACGACTTCGCCAGAGAAAGCGGCTTGCCGTTGTCCACGCATTCCGCGAGCGCCAGTTCGTCCAGGTTGGCTTCGATCAAATCGGCGATCCGCAGCAAAACGCGCGATCGCTCCGCCACGGGCGTTCGCGACCATTCCGGGAAGGCACCGGCCGCCGCTTCGACGGCCGCCTCCACATCTCGTTCGTCGCTGTCCGGCGTGTGCGAATAGACCTTGCCGGTCGAAGGATCGACGTTGTCCAGGTATTGCCCCGAAACGGGCTCGACCAGTTTGCCGTCGATGTAGTTGCGTATGCGATCCATGGTCAGATCACTGAACGGCCGTGCGACCGCCGTCGACCGGCAGGTTCACGCCGTTGACATAAGCGGCCGCCGGTGTGGTCAGAAACGCTACCACCGCGCCGATTTCCCCCGGCTCGCCGAGGCGTTTCATGGGAATCGACTCGATGACTTGCCTGCGGATCTCCTCCGCGGGCACGCCGGTCCGCTCCGATTTTTTTGCGAACAGCGATTCCAATCGACCGGTGTCGGTGTAACCCGGCAGGATATTGTTCACCGTGATGCCGAACGGTGCCAATTCGCCGGCCAGCGTCCGACCCCAGTTGGCCATGGCCCCGCGGGTGGTATTCGACACGCCCAGTCCGCCGATGGGCATGACCACGGATGTCGAAATGATGTTGACGATCCGTCCGTAGCCGCACGCCTTCATGCCGGAAACGACCGTCCTGACCAGCAATTGATTACAGAGCACGTGATTACGAAATCCGCTCAGCAATTGGTCAGGATCGGCGTCGAGAAGTGGTCCGGACGGCGGACCGCCCGTGTTGTTCACCAGGATATGAATCGTGCCGACCGATTGCAGATGCCCGGCCACCGCGCCTTGCAGGGCTTGGGGATCGGCCGAATCGGCGCAGAGATAGCCATGCGTCTGAGCGGCCTCAACGCTTAATCCGGCCACGGCTTCTTTCAACGCCGCCTCGCCCCTGGCGAGCAGCGTGACCGATGCCCCGAGCTTGGCGATCTCCGCGGCACATGCCTGCCCGATGCCGTGCGACGAGCCGCAGACCAGGGCATTCTTGTCCTTCAAGGTAAACATAGTCACCTCCTCTACCCGCAATCGTAGGGCTGGAATCACGCTTCCGCAAGGTGATCGTCGATCCATTCGGCGCTGTGCGCAGGCGGCGGGTGCCCCATCCTTCGCCACAAGCGAAGGGTGGGGGACGTTGGTGGGAAGCGACGAAGCGCGGGTGCCCCATCCTTCGCGCCAAGCGAAGGGTGGGGGACAGATCCGCACATGCATCCAGACGGGACCTCCGATATCATCTGGGTCCCCCACCCTACGGGAGTACCCGTAGAATGGGGCACCCGCGGGAGTGTCCGAAGGATTGACAGCGGTCTTTCCCTCCGTCGCTCCGCCGCTCCGTCGCTTCCCACGACTCTCTCTTGGGTGACGCCGCGGCCGGGGATACCGTGCAATCGAGCCGGGTGCCCCATCCTTCGCCTCAAGCGAAGGGTGGGGGACAGACAGTCGAGCGACCCGCAAAGGCGCATGCGGGAAAAACCACCAGACGGGCGCATCGATTCTTCGAAGGGCGGTCATGGACCAAACGCCACATCCACCGGCCATCGGCATCGATCAGTTTCGGTTTCGCCCGGTACGACGCCGACCCCCGCTCATGACGCGATTGTGGCGCGAGTGGTGTTTGGTTCGCGTCGTCTTTCGCCACTTCCGAATACGCCTGTTGATCATGATTCTGATTCTTATGGGCGGTGGGCTTCTGTTTCAACACTACGAGCCGAAGCAAGAGTATTCCCTACCCGAGGCTATTTACTTCACATGGAGCCTGGTCTTCGGGGAACCACCGGAAGCGTTTCCCACTTCGAACGTCTTGAAGGCACTTTTCTTCCTGATGCCCGTCCTCGGGTTGACCGTGATCATCGAGGCGATCATCGACTTTGCGTTCATTCTTCGCGATCGATCGCGCTATGAAAAAGGATGGTGTTGCATGATGGCGTCTTCGTACTCCGATCATGTCGTTTTGGTGGGCTTCGGTCGGCTCGGCTTTCGAACCTTCAGCCTGCTACGCGAGCTGGGGCAGAGAGTCGTGGTCATCGAGCGAGACAAAGAGAATCAGTTTATCGAAGACGTGCGGCGCGACGGCTTTCCGCTGCTCATCGGTGACGCCCGGCGAGAAGCCTTGCTTGAAGAGGCAGGCGTCAAGAAGGCCCGGGCGATCATCCTGGCCACCAGCGACGACCTGGGCAACCTGGAAATGGCACTCGACGCCCGCCGCATCGCACCGCAGATTCGCGTCGTGCTGCGGATGTTCGATCAAAACATGGCCGACAAGATCGCCGGCGGGTTCAACATTCACATCGCCATGTCGTAGGCCACGATGTCCGCCCCGGCGTTCGCGACGTGACAGTATCGGCGGCGTTTTCGGGGTTATCATTAGGGTGGGGTCGGCCACGGAGGGCGGACCCAGGCGTTTCGGGGATGGTTTCA
>JADFIX010000387.1 GCA_022566435.1 Planctomycetota bacterium | reverse complement strand
GGCCGGTTCGACGAGGCGCTAAATCAGGAATGCCCCTGGATGACCCGCTGGATGCGCAAGGGCTTGATCAACGAACAAATCGCCAAGACCTGCAAAGCGATGAAGATCAAGAAACTCGCCGTTCAGAATGATTCATTAACCGTCGACGATCACGACGAACTGAAAAAGCGGAACAGGTCGACCCGGCTCATGGGCGGGCCGCCGATCGGCAGCGACATGCGGATTCTGAAGGATGACGACGAACTCGCTCGAATGAAAAAAGCTATTCGCAACGCGGAGGACGCTTTTCGGGCCACCTGCGCGACAATCGAGCCCGGCCAGACCGAGATCGACGTTGCCGCGCGTCTCGAATTCGAGATGAAAAAGCGTGGCGCCTCGGGTCCCTCCTTTCCGACGATCAGCGCGGTCGGGGCCAATGCGGCGCTGCCCCACGCCCATCCCGGTCGTCGAAAAATCAAGAAGGGCAGCGCGCTATTGCTCGATTGGGGTTCTCGCGTCGATCAGTATTGTAGCGATTTGACCAGAGTCGTATTCCTGGGTAGTATCCCTCGTAAAATCGGCGAGGTGTATCGAGTCGTGTTGGAGGCCCAGGAGCGGGCGATCGACGCGATTCGACCCGGACAACGGATGTGCGACATCGACGCCATCGCCCGCGACCTGATCGCCGATGCGGGTTTCGGTGAGGCGTTCAACCATGGCCTAGGCCACGGCCTCGGTCTCGACGTGCATGAAGCGCCTTCGCTGAGTTGGCGATCGGATCAAAAGCTCGTCGCAGGGATGGTGGTGACGGTGGAACCGGGCATTTACCTTCCCGGCCTCGGCGGCGTCAGGATCGAAGATGACGTACTTGTGACACCAAAGGGACACCGCGTACTGAGCCGACTCTCGAAAACCCTGGATGACGCGGTCATCTAAAGGTCGATGTTCGAGGGTGAGGATGGGCGGGTACGGATGGTGCGGAGCGAGTGTCTTGTTGGAAATCGAAAAAATCCGCAAGCTGATCGAGATGATGGTCGCCAACGACCTAGTCGAGATTTCCCTGCGCGACGGCTCGGAAGAGGTCAGCCTGCGTCGGCCTAACAGCCGAACCGAAACACCCCCCGCGGTGACCGTCCCACCCGCAGTGACCGCGCCCGCCGCAGCGGTCGCGTCGACAAGCGACGCGGCGGAAGCGGACAAGGACGAGGTCGAGTTGGTGGAGATTCCATCGCCGATGGTGGGCACATTTTATGCCTCGCCCGATCCTGATTCGCCGGCGTTCGTGAAGCCCGGGCAAGACGTCCACGCGGGCATGGTCGTGTGCATTCTCGAGGCGATGAAAGTGTTTAACGAGATCAAGTCCGAGGTCGCGGGAACGATCGAGCGGGTCCTTGTCAAAAACGCCCAGCCGGTTGAATTCGCGCAACCTTTATTCCTGGTGCGCCCGCTCTGAGAATCCGGTTCCGTAACGATCGAGTTCGCCCCCGGACGAAAAAAGACGCCCGCGATCTGAGATGGTAAAAGCATGTTTCGACGGATTTTGATCGCCAACCGAGGTGAAATCGCCCTGCGGATCATCCGCGCGTGCCACGAACTCGACGCCGAAGCGGTCTGCGTGTTTTCGGAAGAGGACCGGGGGGCCTACTATCTCACGTTGGCCGATCGGGCGATCTGTATCGGCGGGCCCCAGCCGCGGGACAGCTACCTCAAGAGTGACCGAATCATCGCCGCTGCCGAAGTCGCCGGTGCCGATGCCATTCATCCCGGCTACGGCTTTCTTGCCGAAAACGCACAATTCGCCGAGAAATGCCGGGCTTCCAACCTCGAATTCGTCGGACCCTCCGCCGAAGCGATGCGGCTGCTAGGTGATAAAGCCACCGCGCGATCGATCGCCAAGAAAGCCAAAGTCCCCACCATTCCCGGAACGGACGGCGTCCTCGAGGCCGATGCGGATGTTCGGAAAGTTGCGGAGGGCATCGGCTATCCCGTCATGATCAAGGCATCCGCCGGCGGTGGCGGGCGAGGTATGCGAATCGTTCGTAGCGGGGAGGAACTGGAAGACGCACTGAAACAAGCGGGGCAGGAGGCCCAGGCCTCCTTCGGGAACGCCGATCTATACGTCGAGAAATTCATCGAAAGACCCAAGCACATCGAAGTGCAGATCCTGGCGGACCATACCGGCAACATCGTGCAACTCGGCGAACGCGATTGCTCCGTGCAACGGCGCTATCAGAAGCTCATCGAAGAGTCGCCGTCACCGGGTATCGACTCGCGAACGCGGCGCGACATCTGTGCCGCCGCGGTGCGGCTGACCAAAGCGGCGAACTACACCAACGCCGGCACCGTCGAATTTCTTGTGGACCAGAAGGGCAAGTACTTTTTCATCGAGGTCAACGCCCGAATTCAGGTGGAACATCCGGTTACGGAAATGACCACCCGTTTAGATCTGATCAAGTTGCAAATTCGAATCGCCTCCGGCGAGCCACTGGGTTTCAACCAACGGGCCGTCAAACCGCAGGGACACAGCATCGAGTGCCGCATCAACGCCGAAGACCCGGAGCACGATTTCCGCCCCTGTCCGGGGGTCATCGCCAAGTTCCGCCCCCCCGGTGGTCTCGGCGTACGCGTGGATACATTCGCCCACGACGGTTGCAAGGTGTCGCCGCTATACGATTCTCTGATCGCCAAATTGATCGTCTTTCAGCCGACGCGCGAAGAGGCGATCCAAACCATGAGCCGCTGCCTGAGGGAATTCGTCATCGAGCCCATCAAGACGACGATCCCCTTCCATCGCCGGACGATTGCCCACGCGGATTTCCTCGAGGGAAAGATCGACACCAGCTTCATCGAACGAATTTCAAACTGATCCACGTGCCGCTAGAAGGTCACGTCGGCAGCCGACCCAGCAATCGTCCCGCCTCCACGACGTCCTTGTCACCCCGTCCGGATAGGTTGATGACCAGCGTTTCGTCCTTCTTCATCGTGCCCGCGACTTCCATCGCATAGGCCACCGCGTGCGCCGACTCCAAAGCAGGAATAATGCCGTCGGTTTCACTCAAAACCTTGAAAGCATCGAGCGCCGCATCGTCGGCGACCGCGGTATAGGTCACCCGGCCGATCGACTTCCAATAGGCGTGTTCCGGGCCGACACCGGGATAGTCGAGGCCCGCCGATACCGAATGCACCGGCATCGTTTGCCCCTCGTCATCCTGAAGCACGAACGTGTGCATACCATGGAGCACGCCCGGTCGCCCGACCGAAAGAGTGGCCGCATGTCGCCCTTCCTTCAACTCCTCGCCGGCCGCCTCCACCCCAATGAGCTTTACCGTTTCGTCGTCCAGAAACCCCACGAAAATACCGGCGGCGTTGCTCCCGCCGCCGACACACGCCACCACGGCATCTGGCAGACGTCCTGTGGCCTTGACCATCTGCGCGCGCGTTTCTCGCCCTACAATGGATTGAAAATCGCGCACCATGCGGGGATACGGATGCGGTCCCATCACGCTACCGATCGCGTAATGGGTATGATCGCTCGATCCCATCCAATCGCGCATCGCGGCGTTGATGGCATCTTTGAGCGTTTTTTGGCCGGTCTCGACCGAAATGACTTTGGCCCCGAGCAGCTCCATGCGAAAGACGTTGAGTGCTTGCCGACGCACGTCCTCCGCCCCCATATACACCACGCACTCCAGCCCGGCGCACGCGGCGGCCGTCGCGGTCGCCACCCCGTGTTGCCCCGCACCCGTCTCCGCGATGATGCGTCGCTTGCCCAACCGCTTGGCCAGTAGAACTTGCCCAACCGTGTTGTTGATCTTGTGAGCACCCGTATGGTTCAGATCTTCTCGTTTCAGATAGATCCGCGCACCGCCGCACCGCTCGGAAAGGCGCGCGGCATGATAGAGCGGACTAGGCCGGCCGACATAATCGCGAAGCACGCTGGCCAGTTCTTCCCAAAACGCTCGGTCACCGCGCACGGCGCGGTACGCCTCGTCCAATTCCCCAACGGCGGCCATCAACGTCTCCGGAACGAACCGACCCCCGAATTCACCGTACCGGCCGCTCTCGTCCGGTCCCCAACGGCTATCATCCGGCGGCATGACATCGATCTGCATGAGGATTTCTCTTGTGGCCATTTTGCAGCGGCGTGATTCGCCGCTTCGGGTGGACATAGTAGCGGCGACGGAGCAGATGGGAAGCGACGGAGCGACGTAGCGACGGAGGGGAAGAGAAGAAACCACCAAAAACATGCTTGGCGAACCAAGGACGGAGATCTTCCCCTTCGTCGCTACGTCGCTTCGTCGCTATTCCCTCTAACGCGCCGTATGATAGACTCCTGCGTTTCCTGGAGAATGCTGTGATGTCCGAACCATTGCGCGACCTTCTGAACGGGATTGTGGTGCTGGATACCACTTTGCCGATTGTCTATATCGGGACCCTTGTCGACGTGACCGAACACGAAGTCGTGCTCGAAAGCGCCGACATGCACGATTGCCGCGACGGGCACGCGAATAAGGAACAGTACCTCCTCGATACTCAGCGCGACGGTGTGGCCGTCAATCGAAAGCGGATCGTCGTCATGCGGGCGACGGTGATTAGTGTGTCACGATTGGAAGATATTTCGATCGAATAACGGCACCCGCTGGCTGAGTCGATCCAAACCGATCGACCCGCGACACCCGGCGATCCGACCTTGTGGGGTTTGGTGATGAACATTTTCGTAACCGGCGGTGCGGGGTATGTCGGCAGTCACTGCGTCCGTGAACTCTGCGATGCCGGACACGACGTCACGGTATACGACAATCTCACCAGCGGCGGGCACAAAGAGGCGGTCGACAAGCGCGCGACCCTGGTGGTAGGCGACCTCGGCGACTCGCCTCAGGTGGCCAGTACGCTTTCCGAGGGCCGTTTCGAGGCCGTGATGCACTTCGCCGCCCTGCTCGACGTGAACGAATCCGTCCGCGAGCCGCTACGTTACTATCGCAACAACGTCATCAACACCTTGTCACTCCTCGAGCGGATGCGGGAATTCGAAATCAGAAAGATGGTCTTCAGCT
>JADFIX010000386.1 GCA_022566435.1 Planctomycetota bacterium | reverse complement strand
GTCGCCCAGAACTCCAGAACCACGACCTTGCCGCGAAGGGATGCCCAATCCACTTTGGTATCTGCCGGCGCTTGCAATAGCCTATCGAATTGCATCGCGGGCGCTGGTTCGCCCACTGTGGGAACTTCGGGCGGTGCCTTTGGTGCAGGTACCGGGCCGGCGACGGCATACATGGTCACCAACATTGAAATGAACGTGCAACAGACAACTCTCGTCTTGAAAACATTCATACCGCTCACCTCAACAATAAAACCGATAGGATCCATGACACGTTTCGGGAGTCGGCACAAACAGCGCCTGGCACACCTTCTCTGTTGTACGCGATGCGGCGATGTAGGTTTCAGAAAAAGGTCATCTTCGCAAGCGCACGGGTGCGGGTGGGGGACGTTCCTTTCCGCTTACATCATCGCCACGGGATCGACGTCCAGCATGACGGAATCAACCTTCGCGCGTATTGCGTTTTTTTGGTTCAGGCAATCCGTCAACTCGTGCATGTCGCCGGCCGATCGCGTGCGAATGAGAAGCTCGTAGCGGTATCGACTTCGCAGCCGTGCCAGGGGACAAGGATTCGGACCCAAGACGTCGGCGTATTCGAGACCGAGAGATTCAATGGTCGCCCGAACGACTTCCGCCATCGAATTCGCCTCTTGCCTGACCGTCGCCTCCCGTGTGTGAGCAAGCACGACCCGGGCCAAACGGCAAAACGGCGGCAGGCCCGCTTTCCGACGAGCGGTCAACTCTTCCACCGCAAATGCTTGGTAGTCGTGTTGCAACGCATGGCGAAGCGCCGGCAACTCGGGCATCGACGTCTGCACGACAACCCGCCCGGGCACCTCGGCCCTTCCGGCGCGACCGGCGACCTGCGTGACCAATTGGAACAATCGTTCGTGCGCCCTAAAGTCACTGCCCAGCTGCGTCGGGTCGGCGTCGATCACCCCCACGAGCGACACCAGGGGAAAGTCGAGTCCTTTGGCGATCATCTGCGTACCGACGAGAATGTCGACGCGGCGTGCCTCGAAATCTTCGATGATCGCCCGATAGTGACGACGATGCGTCATCGTGTCGCTGTCCGCGCGAACCACGCGGGCACGCGGAAATAGCCTCGCGAGTACGTCTTCCACCCGTTGTGTGCCGATCCCCGTGTGGATGAGTTTCTCTCCACAGCTGGCGCTCGGGCAGGAAGAAGGGATGGGATCCCTCGTATGACAGTAATGGCAGGCCACATGCCCGGTTACGGTGTGTACCACCAAGCCGACATTGCACCGCGGGCAGGATAGCCGCGTCTTGCACGTCGGACAGTAGAGCGCGTGCGCGAAGCCGCGGCGGTTTATCAAAAGAAGCGCCTGCTCGCCACGATCGAGTGTTTCGCCAAGGAATGTCGCCAGCATTCGCGAAAAAACGACCGAACGCTTCTGCTCGGCACATTCCTCCTGCATGTCCACCACATGTACTTTCGGCATCGGCAGCGACTTGACCCGCCGCAAAATGCTCACACGGTGATAGTGCGAGCGGTGATCGCAGTTGTACCACGTCTCGAGCGAAGGCGTGGCCGACCCCAACATGATGGGAATCTTCCATTGCTGGGCTCGCATGATGGCCACGTCGCGTACGTGGAAGCGCGGTGTCTGGAGGTTCTTGTAGCTGGACTCCTGCTCTTCGTCGACGCAAATCAGACCGAGTTTTTCGCAAGGGGCGAACACCGCGCTCCGCGTTCCGATGATGACCTTCTTGTCACCCGAGGCGATTTGACGCCAAAGAATAGACCGTTGCACTTCGGTGAGCCCGCTATGATGGACGGCCACATCGTCGAATCTGGTGGCCAATCGCTGTACGAGCTGCGTGGTGAGCACGATCTCCGGCACCAGGAGAATCGCCTGCCGCCCCGCCTCGAGGACCTTGCGCATCGCGCGGACGTAGACTTCCGTTTTCCCCGACCCGCTCACCCCGAACAGCATGGTCACCGAAAACGCCGCTTCGTCGATTTTGCCGCCTATGTGCGTCACCGCCCGACGCTGATCATCGGTCAGCTCGAACGATGGTTCCTCACGCGGTGCATCAAATGAAACATCCCGAGAGAATTCTTCTTTTTCGGTGACCTGTATCCAGCCGGCCGCGACCACGCCGCGCAAGACGGCCATTGACACGTCGGCTTGTGCCAGAATCTCGTCAGCCGAAACGGCGCCGTCCGCCCGCGATAGAGCTTCGAGCAAGCTCGTTCGCTTGGCGGAGAGCCTCGCGCCCGCCGCCCGAATCTCTTCGAGGGGGGCGGCGAGTCGCAGATAGCGGACGATCTTCAGTCCCCGACCGAGGCGGACGGCCTCGGGCGTCATCGACTTGAGCGTTTGACCCAGGGGACAGCCATAATGCAGCGCCATGCGCCGCCCGAGTTCCACAAGATCCGACGGAAGGTAGCTTTCCCGGTCGATCAACTCGTCGATGGGCCTCAGCGTGCTGTCCCATTCCTTGTGGTCTAGCCCGACGACGAAACCGGTCACCGGCCGTCGGCGTTTGCCGAGACAGACCCCCACCCGCTGCCCGATCGCCAAAGACGAGGCCATCGTGTCCGGAACGGCGAACGAATAGGTCCGATGCGTGGGAATACATGGGGCGACCTCGGCCACAATGCCCTTGCGAGGTTTGCCCTCTTCCGTCCATAGAAAGCCGGACGCGGTCATGGATTGTGTCTTCGCCACGCTGCCAGTTCGTTCCTTCCCGATTCCGACATCGGATAAGCATTCAGTCGCCGGACGGATCTACCCCCTTGGGTTCCGCGGCGATCGAACGATTATGAAGGCGATTCCGGGCGCACGCCATCCGGGGCGGTTAGTGAGCTCGGCTGGTAGGCTCGAACCGGTGGTAATCCTTGTCCGGACGTCCGTTGGGTTGATCGAAACGACGTGCCGAGTGCGACGCGCGGCGATTGGCACTGACTCGGATGCAGCCTGTGGCCCCCCAAATCAGTCTTAACAGGGATTCTACTTTTCTCGCGTGGGCGTTTTCTCGCCGCGGATAGGCGCTTTCTGGTCCTGCGGCTCGTTGAAGTGTCGGAAACCGGTGATTTGCGGGCTATCGTTCGGCTTTTCGTCCGGGTGGACGGCGAACACCTCGACGCGGACGATTTCCTCGAACAGAACGGTGACGACAAAGGCACCCACCTTGTAGTGCTCGTCAACGGGTTCGCATTCGAACGACAGCTGCGATTTGCTGTCCAGGTCGGCAAACTCCCTGACCTCGTAGCTGAATCCGTCGCGAAGGTAGATCAGTGTGCGGGTTTCGAGCTTCGACCCAAACTCCTGGACCTCGTCGTTCGTTTCGTAGTCATCTCGGGAAACGTCCGGAAATCGACGCAGAACGCATCGTCGTACCGACTCTTCAAGCTGCATATGAAAGGCAGCCCCGTGAAACCAGTCGTAATCGAACATGCAGCCTACTTTCCTCGGTTCGGGCGACCTAGCTCCGACGGTTCGCCTCTACGCCCGCCGATGGGCGCTGGCATCCGCGGCGGAAGCGGAGTACCGTATCGTCGACGGCATGGACCGTCAACGCACGCCACACGTGGTATATCGGTCGATGGAAAGGCGAGCCTGCGTCCATGATTCCCGCAATTCGCAGCCGAATGACCAAGAATCTGGCCCAGGAGCTGGGATTCGACCGTTGCGGCATCGCGGCGGCCCAACCCGTCGCCCGCCAAGGGTACTTGCGGACCTGGCTGGATGCCGGAAGGGCGGGTTCGATGCAATACTTGCATCGCTACTTTGACCAACGGGTCGATCCGCAGGTTCTGCTCCCGGGTGCCCAAAGTGTGATCGTCACCGCACTGCTATACCACGCGGCGCCTCCCCACGACGATCGACAGTCCGAAAACTCGCGGGTCGACACCGAGGACCCTCGGGGCCGGGTGGCCATGTACGCCTGGGGCGACGACTACCACAAGGTCATCAAAAAGAAGCTCTTCGCTTTGGTTGATCGGCTTCGGGCCGAGGTCGACGAGCCGTTCGACGCCAAAGTCTGCGTGGACACGGCCCCCATCCTGGAGCGGGAGTTCGCCGCCGCTGCGGGTGTCGGCTGGATCGGCAAGAACACCCTCGTGCTTGACGAGGTGTTGGGCAGCTACTTCTTCCTCGGGCTTGTCGTCACGACATTGTCATTGGCGCCCGATGAGCCGGCGACGGATCATTGCGGCACGTGCAGGGCGTGCCTGGATGCATGCCCGACCGACGCCTTTCCCGCGGCCTACGAAATGGATGCGACGCGATGTATCAGCTATCTGACGATCGAACATCGCGGTGACATCCCCGAATCGCTCCAATCGAAAATGGGAGATTGGGTTTTCGGCTGCGATATTTGCCAACAAGTCTGTCCGTACAATCGCAAGGCCCCGACAACGCAAGAGCCTCGCTTCGCCGTTCGCGAGCCCGGCCCCACGCCTCGCCTGCACGACTTGCTGAAATGGACGGATGAACAGTACAAGGACGGACTCCGTGGCAGCGCGATAAAGCGGGCGACGATCGACATGCTTCGACGCAATGCGCGGATTGCGCTGGCGAATGCTACGCCGGGTGGCGTGTGAAGCGGCGAAGCGATGCCGGCTGGCGATTCGTTCCTGGAGCAAGCTTGGGCATCGATCGTCTTTGCGGACCCAAAAAATGCTGCCCGCGGCGAGCTATTCGTTCCTGAGCAAGCTTGGGCATCGTCTTTGTGGACCCGAAAAATGCTGGCCGCTGGCGATGGCATCGCCCTGGGACTACGACGCGCGATACGAAAAAGCCCTGTCTGGGCGCCAGAACCATCAACCCCAAACGTACCGTCCATCGAATTGAAGAGGTGAACGAGATTCATCGACAATGACTGTGGCATGTCGAGTCCTTGTTGCGCCCTTTCAGGGCTCCTACGTTGTTGTGTTCCGGTCCCCAGGGCGTTGCCCTGGCCGGGTGGCCATGGGGGATTGCTCCCCCACGGCTCCCACAGATCCGTACGTGCATGTTCTTATGCATACGGCTCCTCGAATCAGGGGTTGGCTACGGATGGCGGCAGGTGGGCGGCCGG
>JADFIX010000385.1:1568-5061 GCA_022566435.1 Planctomycetota bacterium | reverse complement strand
GGTTAGGGAGGCGCTGACGGCACACAGCGGCTCGGAGGTGAAGACGATGGGGGACGGCTTCATGGCCTCGTTCTCCTCCGCCACCAAGGCCCTGGAGTTCGGCTTCGACCAACCGCCGATGCCGTTAGGCCTTCTCATTGCGGTTCAGATTATGGCCGTCAGCGTCTACGTCGTGGCGCGCGTTCATCTGGTGTGGACGGCGGCCAGGAAGTGGCCGGTGATTCGTTCCTGTTGGCCGGATGCCCTGCTCTTGGCGTTTGCCGGCGGGTTCTCGTTTTGGGGTTTGGAGTTGGTCTCCGCGCCGGCGCTGAAGGTGTCGGCGGTGTATGTGGCGGGCATGCAGATTCTTCTCATCGCCCGGCTCGTACTCGGCGTGGTCCGTCTTAATCTGCGCGTGTCTCAGAGTCGCCTCCATCCGACGCGGGTGTTGGCGCTGACGTTCTTGTTTCTCATTGTCGCAGGTGCCTTTGCACTGGCACTTCCGAAAGCCACCACGCCGCAGTTGCACGATCAAGCTTCGTTTTCCGTTTGGCGTCATCTGGTCGATTGTCTGTTCACCGCCACGAGCGCCACCTGCGTGACAGGATTGGTGGTGTACGACACCGGTCGCGACTTCACGCTGTACGGACAGGTCGTCATCCTGCTTCTGATCCAGGCCGGCGGATTGGGCATCATGATCTTCGGCGGCATTTTCGGATTGCTCGCCGGTCGGCAGCTCTCACTGAAACAATCGCTCGTGTTGCAGGACGCGTTGAGCTATCGCACGCTGGGACAGATGCGGCGGATGATCGTATTCATCGTTCTGTCGACGTTTATCATCGAAGCGGTCGGTGCGATCGCGTTGTATCCCATGTGGAGGGATGTCGGCGCTCCCGGAATGCGCGTCTATTACAGCATCTTTCACGCAGTATCCGCCTTCTGCAACGCCGGCTTCGCCCTTCGTCCGGACAGTTTGGCGGCCTACCAACGCGCGTGGCAGGTCTATCTGGTCGTCGTGCCGTTGATCCTAGTGGGCGGGCTGGGTTTTCCCGTGTTGAGCAACCTTTGGCAGGTCGGCGGCGCGAAGCTGATGCGTAGATTGCGGGGGGCCAGGTCTTCGGCGCCGAGAGGCAATGGTCGTCGTCATCGCTTGTCGCTGCACACGAAACTGGTACTGACCGTGTCGGCGATCCTGATCGTTTTGCCGACAATGGCGTTTTTCGTCTTCGAGTCGTTCGCCTCCACGAATGCTCCGTCGGGTCACTCATCCACCGCTGCCGTCATGGCGTCGTCTTCATTCGGCGGACGAGTGCTCGATTCATTGTTTCTCTCCGTCACCTGTCGAACGGCCGGCTTCAACACCGTGGCGTTGGATGAATCGGCGATGTCGCCGGCGACACACTTTCTTGCCGGCGCTTTGATGTTGATCGGCGGCTCGCCCGCCTCGACCGCCGGCGGGATCAAGACGGTCGGACTGGCCGTCCTTTTCTTGGGCGTGTGGACGACGCTTCGCGGTCGAGACCGCGTCGAGGCTTTCGGGCGGACCATCCCCGACACGCTCGTTCGCCGCGCCGCCGTCGTGGTTATCCTGATGAGTGTGCTGGTCATGGTCGTCACCCTGATACTCTGTTTCTACGAGCAGGCGAGCTTGCGGGCGGCCTGGTTCGAGGCCGTTTCGGCGTGCGGCACCGTCGGACTGTCGACCGGATTGACGCCGAAATTGACGATCGTGGGCCGGGTCGTGATTATGGTCGCCATGTTCGCCGGTCGACTCGGCCCGCTCACCGTGTTGATCGCCTTGGCGGGAAAGTCGCCGACCTCTCGCTACGAGTATCCCAGCGAGCAGGTATTGATTGGGTAGCGGGCGGGCATGCGGCGGCCGGCACGGTGTTTTGCAAAACGCGTGGCTATCGGAACTCTTCCCGAGCCGCATGCTTCAGCTTGCGCGGCGCTGCGAATGGTTGTGTGATGGTCGAGTTCGGGGACGCCGCGCGGGCTAAAGACCCGCGGCTCAGGAAGTCGTTGGACTTCCAAAACAGGGCACAAGGCGCTTGACGCGGCGGCGGCGGTTTCTTGAAAGGATTCACCATGCAGCGATTCGCGGTTATCGGAATTGGACGGTTCGGCAAGCGACTCGCGCGGGCACTGACGGCCGCAGAGGCCGAGGTCGTCGCCATCGACCGAGACGGCGATCTGGTCGAGCAGATTCGCGACGAGGTCACGCTGGCCGTCCGGCTCGACAGCACGGACGCGGAAGCGCTGCGCATGCAAGCGGTGCAGGACGTGGACGTTGCGATCGTCGGCATAGGTGAGGACTTCGAATCGTCGGCACTCACGGTGGCTACGCTAAAAGAAATAGGCGTCAAGCGGATCATCGCCCGGGCCAACTCGGAGATTCAGGCGAAGATACTGGAGAAGGTCGGTGCGGACGAAGTTGCCCGACCGGAGGGTGAGTCGGCCCTTCGATGGGCCCACCGACTCATGCTGCCCAATCTCAAGCAATACGTCGAACTCGGCGAGGCACACAGCATGATCTACATGGCCGCTCCCGGCCGGTTCCATCAGCAGACGCTCAAGGACTTGGATCTACGCAACGAATTCGGCGTGAACCTGATCGCCATTGAGCGGATGGTCTCCGTACAGGCCGACCCTGATTCCCCCGCGGTCAGCAAGCGGACCGTCACCGTCCCGACGGCCGACACGACAATCCTTCCGGCGGATGTATTGATCCTCGTCGGTTCTAACGAAAGCCTGAGTAATCTGCCCAGTGAGTAGTGAGGTCGAAGCGATACCGAATGACTCTATATTACGATGACTGGGCCGCGAATTCACGCCATACGCCGTACGGTCGCCGGTCTTCCTCATGCAGTAGTACTGAATCTCCCTGGCCGAAGCACCCACGATCGGCGACGAGTCTTTGGAGTATCGCCTTCTAGGGCCTGTCGGGTCACTCTTGATGAGTTGCGCTCCGTTTTTGTTTCTCGCGCGTCCCCGCGCCCTGGGTCTAATCGCCCAGATGTAGGCGATAGAGTTTGTCTTGAGTATCAATTCATTTCTTGTTAACCTGTGATTTGTGCGTGAGGTCGGAGGCCTCGAAGCATCTCAAACGGCTTACATTTTTGCGTGGACTGATCAGACTCGCGATAGCACCACTTGTTTCTTGACTTCGTATCGCATTGTCGCGAGGGATTCCGCGGTCATGGCGGGAACGCGAATCGATTACCCGAGCGATTTCGCGACGACTGCATGGGACGACAACGCACGGTGGGAGGGTCACGCGGGTTGAGTCTTGCCTGCAACGATGCCGCACTCTGCCATGAAGACGGCTGTGCCAAAAAGGCAACTGGTGAATAGGCGAATTTAGCAAGAAAAGGAGAACGGACATGAAGACGCAACAGATCGAAGATCAGGCGACGACGACTTGTATCGGAGGGAGCAGTCTCTCTCGCGCTCGACGCGAATGGCGACGTAGTATTTTGCACACAGGTTCCAATTTGCCTCAAAACAACCGAAG
>JADFIX010000385.1:670-1558 GCA_022566435.1 Planctomycetota bacterium | reverse complement strand
ATGAGACAGATCTTCAGTCAAGCGACTCTATCGGTATTCTTGGTGCTCCTTGCGACCACGCCCGCCGGCGCAACCGAATTCTGGGTCGACGGACTCGATGGCAGCGACGCCAACGACGGGCTGACGGTCGCAACGGCCAAGAAGACGATTCAAGGCGGATTGAGTCTCGCCACCAGCGCGGGTGACGTGGTCAACGTACTTCCAGCCGAGTACAACAGCCCTTTTTTTGTTATGGCCGATGGAGTGACCGTGCGGGGGATTGGGGAGGTCGTAGTGACTGCGGGGAACTCCGACACTAACAATCACAGCGACGTCGTGATTCAAGATCTGACGTTCCGAAACAACAACGCTGGTCTCGCAATCTCCGGGGCAACCACTCGTGGAAACCTCGTGGAGAATTGCCGCTTCATACAGTGCAATTCCGGGATTCGTGGTTTTACCGGTGCGATCTTCAAGGTTCGCAACTGCTTGTTCGCGCACTGCGAGATAGGCATTACCACGGGTGTCTCGTCCTACGTATTCGAGAAAAACACATTCTTTGACAACGAGCTTGGGATCTCCACAGGTGCGAATACGGTAGTACGCGATAGCGCTTTCGTACAGAACACGAGGGGCGTTGACAACTTTGTCGGCACCGCGCTCCTGGTCCACTTTAGCAACTTCTTCGGAAACACGACCGATGTGACGGGTGTAACGACGATCGTCGACGGGAACTTCGACGACCCGCTGTTCATCGATGCCGCCTCCGATGTGTTCTTCGTGAAGGCCGGCTCACCGCTGCTGGACCACGGTGAGTTCGACATGCGGATAGGCGCCTTCGGCCAGGGTTTCCACACATCCAACGACGTCACGAAGGACGAGCCGGCGCAGGCGCCTGTGGTCGGGCGG
>JADFIX010000385.1:0-660 GCA_022566435.1 Planctomycetota bacterium | reverse complement strand
CGGGCGACGAATTGGGCGCGACGATGATCGGCATCACGGACTTTAACGGCGATGCTCTGACCGCTAGCAGTCTCGTGGAGCTTAATGATCAGGATGAGGTGATTCTCAAGGACGGCGTCGCGTCCGCGGCGATCTACTCCCCGGTCTTCGATACCGGCAGCGCGTTCACCGTGATAAGCTCAGTGGACTTCGCCGCGTTCGAAGATACCTTTCCGGCAGCCGGGAGCCGTAAAATCATCGATGCCGTTCAGAACACGCCGCGGCGCGAGGTACGTATCCGGACCCACAAGGCCGCGGAGGGTACGTTCAGTCAGGACCCCAGCGTTACGCCGCCGTCGTTTTCGGCGGTCGACAAGCACGTGAAGTTCGAGAGACGAGCGCAATTCGTTCAGATGGAACTGGTTCTCCGCAGCGATGGTGATTGATTCGAGTTTTTCCGTGGTGACGCCGCACGCTCACTTTCAATCTTGTGAATTCGTGCCGCGTCGAGCGAATCAATCTAAAGACGTCCGGCGGATCGCATTCGTCGATTCGCCCGACGAGAAATGGAGAAAAGAACATGGTAGAAAGATAAAAGAAATAAGAAAGAACAAATTTTGGTCTACAAAAAAGATAATAAACTAACAAACAACTATGGTGAAAGAAGACACATTATTCAAG
>JADFIX010000384.1 GCA_022566435.1 Planctomycetota bacterium | reverse complement strand
CGCATGCCATGACGTCATCCTTGACTTGATACCCATGTTCGATCGGCCCGGCTCGTCCCTGAACCTCAGCCACCAGACCAGTATAGCCCACCCCCCCGCATCCGAAAATGTGGGTAACGACAAGGGCGTTGCCCTGGGCTGCTATGTCGCTGCCCCGTTGGGGCGAACAACGATCGCGCACCAGGCTGTACCACAAAACCTAGTTGCCGCGGGCCGGAGGGCGTGAAGTCCGAACGATTGTCGGTGACACTGTGTCCTCATAGGGCTGATCCTCCGTGAACGTCAAATCAGCTTTGACAACCGGATTTATCGCACAAAGGGCAGCCTTTTTCTATCTATTTGGTGAGAAATGCGGGCTAAGGTCCTATATCCGCGATGAGTTTGCACGAAAAAAAAGTCAAAAAAAACCGTTTTGCTGTAAGATTGGCGATTCGGAACTTGAATGAATGATGCGGACTGACATCCGCAGGCAAACCGGCATTCTCCCCACGTTCATGCCGACCGGCGTCGCGACCGGGCGGCAGGAGGTTACGGATCATGACTATCGAGAAGAATAAACCGACGAAGTTCGTTCGCTTTTTCGCGATCCTGGGGTTTGGGGCGACCTTCCTGTGTTTCGAGGTCGTTGCAGGCGCGAAGGCTGTCTCCGGGCCTAGCGACCGTGGCAGGGGAGCTTTGCCCGTCGCGAATTCGGTCGACGCCGAGGCCGACGATTTCCTCGCCGGTGGCGTTTCGAGTATCCGCTCCACCACAATCGCCGACTTCGCCGACGAAAATGTCAGTCTGCGGCGACTGATCGTGCCGCCATCGTCGTCACTTCGCCTGCCGCAGCCGACTTCGGAAAGCGTCACGACGTTACGGCTCACCGGTCCCGGAACGACCCGGATTGATGGGTCGCTCTACGCCGCCGGCACCGTTCATATTATCTCATCGGCTCCGGTTGTGGTTGGCCCGGATGCTCTGGTTCAAGTCGGCGGGCTCTCGATCTCCGCCCCGCGGGTGGAGATCGAAGGACGCGTGCTCACGACCTCCGGCGATGTACAAATCCACGGCGTGGAAGAAGTCGTCGTCTCAGGCACGATTCAAACGGCAAGCAAGCGTTTCGCGTCTATCGAGATTGAAGGTGCAGCGGTCGCGATCACAGGAAGCCTCGTCGCCCCGGGAGGAGATCGTGTAAGCCTATTGGGCCGAGTCATTACCTTGGAATCGGCTCTGATCGACGTCTCCGGCAAGACCGATGGCGGGACGGTCACCATAGGCGGCAAGTTACTCGACGGTGATTTTGTCTCTCCGGCGCGGCGTGTCGTGATCGACCCTGAAACCGTCATCCGCGCCGACGCGGGAAAATCGGGCAACGGCGGAACGGTCATTGTCTGGAGTGACGACCACACCTACTTCGCCGGTTCGATCAGTTGCCGCGGTGGGTCGGATCGCGGCGACGGCGGCTTTGTTGAAGTTTCTGCCAAGCATCGACTTGCCTATGTCGGTCAGGCGGACGTGACAGCCGCCAATGGAGACCCCGGTGAATTGCTGATCGATCCCATGGATATCGTCGTCGACGCAGTCGGACCGGATGACCTGTTGGTCTTGGATGGAATAGTATTCTTCGACGAACCGAATACTTTCTCGGCCGCGACTATCTCCGCAACGACGATAGAAACACTGCCGGCTGCCGTAACGCTTCAGGCGACCAACTCCATAACGATCAATGAATCAATTGACTTTCTCGGCGGGAATGACCTAACGCTGGAAGCAGCTGGAGACATCACACTCAACGCCGCCGTGACCGGCGCGACCAACCTTGTCATTACCGCCGACGCCGGATTCGCAGGGTTCCCTTCGGACGGTAACGGCGTGATCAGTGTTATCCCGTCACTAAGCACGACCGGCACGATCGAATTGGACGCTGGGACGGAAGCGATTGTGTTTAGTCCGTCCATCACGGGCACCGGCCTCAGTCTCGGCTCGCCTGTCTCCTTCGACCTCGCCGCGGATCAATCCCTGGACGCCGGCGCAGGGAGCTTGACGGCCACGGGGTCGCTTTCCAAAACTACGGCCGGTAGCCTCACGCTCACCGCGGGATCGAGCATTACTCTCGGCGGCAACGTGACCGTGTCGAGCGGCGGTCTTTCCCTCCAAGGGGACGTCACTCTCGACGGCGGCGCCCAAAGTCTTAGCGTTTCATCGGGCACCCTGATCGTAGGTGGATCGCTTACCAAAACCACGGCCGGTGATCTACTCCTGGACGGGGGGTCCAGTGTCCAATTGGATGGCTCCGTTTCAGTAAACGCCGGCAGTCTGACGATCAGTAGCGGCGCGACGGTAAGCGGCGGTATCGTAACCTCCACCGGGAATCAACTCTATGTCGGTGACCTCACGCTCACCGGCGATACGACGCTTAGCGCCCCCAAGGTTACGATTGAGAGCGACTTGGACCTCGGGACTCTACTTCCCACGGTGACCAATATTGTCAACGATCTGGAACTCGGTACATCGTCCGTCAAAGTCATCTTTGAGCTTGGCGGAACGGATGCGGCCGACCACGATCGAATCATCGTAGGCGGCAACGTCACTCTGGATGGCACACTTGAAATAAGGCTCATTAACGGCTTCGTCCCGCAGGCCTGCGATTCCTTCGAGATCATCACGGCGAACAGTGTGGTGGGCATCTTCATCGATGTCATCCCGCCGGCCGGTTTCAAGGTGAATTGTCCTCCTCCGGGTGACTGCAAGATCGTCGAAATACTACCGGGTTCGTTTCCGACCGTCCCTTGGTACGAAGATTTCGACGACTACGATCCCGGTTCGGGGCTTCATGGAGGGCTCGGATGGAAGGGATGGGACGACGACCCGGCGTTTGACGCGCCGGTTACCGACGTGCAGGCGAACAGCGGTACGAATTCCGTAGCCATTGCCGGCGACGCGAACATTGTCC
Organism: Planctomycetota bacterium; assembly: GCA_022566435.1. Lineage (GTDB taxonomy): Bacteria > Planctomycetota > Phycisphaerae > UBA1845 > UBA1845 > JADFIX01. The sequence continues at coordinate 2,137 of JADFIX010000384.1, read as the reverse complement.
ATGACGTTTGCAACACCGGTTCCGGTGCGTACACGTTTTCCGCCTGGCAGTACATCCCGAGCGACTTCGTGTCCGGCGGGGGCGGGGCGTTAGACGGATCCTATTTCATTCTTCTGAATACTTACGATCCGAACGGGCCCGACCACCTATCCGTCCAGCTACAATTCGACTCCAACGATGGTCTGCTGAAGGCGTGGCAGGGCGACGGGAACAATACGATCAACGTTCCCTATGACACCGACCGTTGGGTCAAGATTCAAACCGTGGTCGATTTGAATAACGACTGGACGAAAATTTACTACGATGACGAGCTGATCACCGAATATACATGGACCGGCGGGATTCTCGGTGATGGCGGCGGCGCGCTGGACATCGCGGTCGTGGATTTGTACGCGAACGGTTCCAGCATCGTTTACTACGACGACCTGACCATTGAATACTGCGTCATTAACGACGATTTCGATTTGTATGCCAACGGCAGCAGCCTCCAAGACCAAGGCGGATGGAAAGGCTGGGACAATGACCCCGCGTTCAGCGCACCGGTCACCCAAGATGAGGCACGAAGCGGTTCACAATCGGTGGCCGTTGCCGGGGCGTCAAATCTCGTACATGACTATTGCACGTGGGAAGACGGCCTCTATTCCTTCTCCGCATGGCAGTACATCCCATCCGACTTCACTTCCGGCGGCGGCGGGCAGCCCGACGGATCCTATTTCGTTCTGCTGAATACGTACAACGACGGCGGACCCTATCACTGGTCGACGCAGCTTCAATTCAATTCCAACGACGGACTACTCCACGCATGGCATGGTGACGGCGACAATACGATCAACGTGCCCTACGACACCGACCGCTGGGTCAAGATTCAAACGGTCGTCGATCTCGGAAACGATTGGACGCAGATTTACTACGATGACGATCTGGTCACCGAATACACCTGGACCGGCGGCATCCTCGGTGAGGGCGGTGGTGTGCTGGACATCGCGGCCGTCGATCTTTTCGCCAATGATTCCAGTTTCGTCTATTACGATGACACCAGTCTGTTGCGATGCGAATTGGAAGACGATTTTGAACCCTTCGGTTTTGAGGACGACCTGCACGGCCTAGGCGGCTGGAAGGGGTGGGATGATGATCCGGCGTTCAGCGCCCCGATCACTCAGGATCAGGCCCATAGCGGCGTGCAGTCTTTGGACGTTTCGGGGTCCGCGAATCTGCTGCACGAGTTCTGCACGCGCCGTGAGGACGTCTACACGCTTTCGGCATGGCAGTACATTCCGAGTGATTTCGTTTCCGGCGGCGCGGGCGACACCGCGGGATCATATTTCGTAGTCTACAACCGATATAACGACTTCGGTCCGGTTAATGAATCCGTAAGGATTCAAGTCGATTCCACCATCGCGTCGGTCAGGATTTCTTCGGGCGAGATGAATTCGATCGACGTTCCCTACGACACCGACCGTTGGGTCAAGATTCAGACGGTTGTCGATCTGGACAATGATTGGACGCGTGTCTACTACGACGACGAGTTGATCACGGAATACACCTGGACCGGCGGCATCATCGGTGAGGGCGGTGGCGCTTTGGATATCGCGGCCGTCGATCAATTCGCGAACGGATCCACGTCCATATACTACGACGACATCAAGATCGAACGAGGCTGCAAACTCGAGGATGACTTCGATTTCTACCTCGATGGCAGCCAACTTCACGGGCAAGGTGGTTGGAAGGGAAGAGACAACAACCCGGCGGCCACGGCACCGGTCACGCAGGATCAGGCGCGATCGGCACCGCAAGCCGCCGACATCTTCGGCGACGCCGATTTGGTGCAGGAATTCTGTACGCCGGAGGACGGTGTCTATTTGTTCGAGGCGTGGCAATACATTCCGGTCGATTTCGCCTCAGGTGGCCGTGTGGCGGCCGACGGATCGTACTTCATCCTCTTGAACACCTATACGGACGGCGTCAGTTTCGACCCGTCCGTTCAACTGCAAGCCGATCCGAACGACGGACTGTTGAAAGTCTTCCACGGCGACGGCAGCAATACGATCGATGTGCCATACGAAACGGATCGATGGGTCAAGATTCAGACGGTCATCGATCTCGACGACGACTGGACGCAGATTTATTACGACGACGA